>DASRZA010000448.1:0-3278 GCA_035686845.1 Armatimonadota bacterium
AACCTGGTTGCCATTCTGCTCGCGCCCCTGGCGATCCAGCCTATTAGTCCGCTTGTCCGGAGCATAATTGTTGTCATCTCGGGAGGCGCCCTCGTTGGCGCCGTGCTCTTCAGCAAGCGTCACTCGAAGGAGACGGATGAGCCTGGGGCGGGTGAGAGAGAGTCCGGGGAGCTTTCGACGCTTACGGTCACCCGGGTACCCGAGCTCGAAACTGTGGGAGCAGGAGCTTTCAAAGACAATGGACGTTCTCTGGCTTCTGGGAATCTGGCCGGGTTGGAATAGGCGCCACTGATGCCACGGATCCTGGCAATCGGATATGGCGACCCGCTGCGCCGGGACGAAGGTCTCGGCGCCGTGGCGTCGATGCGCCTCAACCCCCCCGACGCGCTCACTCTGACGCGGCGCCTTTATGGTCGCTGTCCCCGATCATACGAGCTCTCGGTCACCGGCGCTGACTTCGGGCCCCGTGAAGGACTCTCCACGGCTGTAGCGGCCCGCCCTGACGATCTCCTTCATCGAGGGCGAGAAATTATCCAGGGATGGTCTGCCATTCCCGCACGGGGCAGCGCGCGAATCGGACGTTCCGCGCCCCCTCGTCCGAGGTTGTGTTCTCTGTGGAGGCTGATGAATGCGAGGGCTTACTCGGAGACTTCGCGAGCAGCGACGAGTTCACTCCTGGGCATTGGACCGATGCCAATCTCGCGGCGTTTGCCGGCTCAGCGGGGCATCGCCTGTTCTCGATTGACCGGGACTTCGCTCGCTTTTCCGGTCTGAAATTTCTGCATCTAAGAGCCTGATGTCAATCACGAACGACCCGTCCAGCGTCCTCTATCCACTGGAGTGTAGCGTGGATTTGGCGAGGGGGGATTGCATGGCTAACAGAATTCCGTGCAGAATGCTCCAGGGGTGGGGTGGGTTTCCGGGGATGTAGACGACGACCGGCAGGATAGAGTCCACCCCGTTGGCGGCCGCGTAGCCGCCCCGGTGGATCCCGCCGGAAATGGCGGATGCTCCGACGGCAATTACCAGACGCGGCCTGGCCATCGCCTCGTAACAGCGTCTCAGAGGCTCCTGCATCGCCCGGGGTACGGGTCCGGTCACTATCAGTCCGTCGGCGAATCGTGGAGATGCGACGAAATGGATCCCGAATCGACTGGCGTCGAAGATAGGGTTATTCGCGGCCGCCACCTCCAGGTCGCTTGCGCTGTCACCGGTGGAGACAACGCGCAGATGAATGGATCGCCGAAAGGGCGCATCATCTGATTGAACGGCCGAGGAGCGGCTCCCGTGCGGAGCCCCCTGCGAATTGAGCCCGGTCGTGGTGAGTATGAGATCTTCGCGGCGGACGGCCGCGACCCTGGTTTCACGGTCGCTCGTGATGGTACCCGTAGGGCAGGCGTCGACGCAAAGTCCACAGGTGATGCAAAACCCCCGGTCAAGAGCGACATCCACGCCGTCGGGCGAATTCGTGACGGTGATTGCGCGTGTCGGACAGATCTCCGCACAGGCGTCGCAGCCGGCGCAGGGGGCGCTCGTCAATCCCGGTAACCCACGGCTGTATTTGGGCAGCGCCGGAAAACATTCCTGCTGCGTGGCGATGCCGCGGCTCAGAAGCTGGAGAAGAGTCTTGATCATTGCTTAAAGGTCGTTCCCGCTGTAGGAGAGGCCAAAGCTCTTATTGCAGAGGGGGAAATCCGACAGAAGCTCTCCCCGCACCGCGACCGCCAGACCGGTCCAGTTATTAAAACTGGGATCTTTGATGCTGCAGCGGTCAATCAGGCCGGCGCCGTCGGTGAATATGAGATGGACCAACTCGCCCCTCCAGCTCTCAACGATGCCTGCCCCCACAGAGTCCGGTGGAAGCCCTGCGGGCAGCTCTAACCGCAGAGCTTCCGGGCGCTCCCTGGCGTTCAGCCTTCTGAGGAGCGCTGAAACCATCGAAAGGCTGGTCCGGGTCTCGTCTACTCGAATCCCGGCGCGTGCCAGTACGTCTCCGCTGTCCGCGCCGGCAACCTCCCATTCCAGTGAGTTGTAAGGTTCCTGGCGGAGCGCCCGCCGCACGTCGTAATCAATCCCGCTCGCCCGGCCCGCCGGGCCGACGAGGCCAAATTCACGCGCCAGCGAATGGCGCACCCAGCCCGTGCCCGTCATCCGCTCCAGCGCGCCGGAGTTCTCAAGGAGAAGCGGTTCCGCACGGGCGAATTCCTCGGACACGCAATCAGCCTGACGGAGCAGGTTGTCTCGCATTTCGGCTGATAGAGGGCGGCTTACGCCACCGGGAAGAATATAGGCCGCGCCGAACCGGGCGCCGGTCAATCGCTCCAGCAGCCCCAGGGCCGCGCCCCGCAATCTTCCGAATATCGCGGCGCCGGCGGTGAAGCCAATGTCACCGCAGATTCCGCCCAGGTCGCTGATATGAGAGGCTATTCGCTCCATCTCCAGGGCTATAGCCCGCAGCTCCGGCGCGCCGGGCGGCGGGTGAATCTTCAGGATCTGCTCCAGGGCCAGGGAGTGCGCGAGGGCATTGGCCACCGTGGTATCGCTGCTCGCCGCTTCCGCTACAAAGCGGGTCTGCTTCCATGGGACCCGCGTCAGGGTCTCTTCGACTCCTCGATGGACGTATCCGAGGCGAATCTCCAGGTTATGGATCGCCTCTCCCAGGCAGCTAAAGCGGAAATGGCCCGGCTCTATGATCCCGGCGTGGATCGGACCTACCGGAACCTCGTACACCCCTTCGCCTTTGACGGTGAGAAACTCATAGCTGCGGCGGGGGCTCTCGTCATCCGGTATAGCGCATGGAACTTCCCGCAGCGGATGGTAACCCAGCGGCCACGAATCGTGCAGAATCAGGCTCTTGAAGCGAGGGTGGCCCATGGGGACGACGCCGAAGAAGTCATGCACCGCGCGTTCAAACCAGTGCATCTGTGGGATTGTCGTCGTGAGTGACGGGTAGTCGCGCGCGCCCGGTGGCAGCGCCGTCTCCCACAGCGAAACGACACCGGCTGCCGGATCGATTACCAACGTTTCGAGGGATATTCCGCGGTCGCCGGCGCGCCCCGGGTCGCCTGAGCCAGGCCGTCGGCGCGCCGTAAATAGCCCGACCCGGGCGCCCTTGTGGACCGCTTCGTGCAGCCGCCCGGCCAGCTCTGGCAGCGGGACCGGAGTTACCGCCGGCGACAGTCGTCCGCGCGCAGCGTCCGTCATAATCTCAGCGGGTAATTTCACAGCAGCGCCTCCTTAAAGGCAGCAAGCAGAGCTGGTAGGAGCGCCACTCCAAG
>DASRZA010000449.1:0-3718 GCA_035686845.1 Armatimonadota bacterium
GTTGCGGTCGCCAGGTGTATGGCGTCTGGAGTTGAAAGACCCGGCAGGCCATCAGATTTGTTCGAGTAGTAGTACCTTATCTCCGCCGCCCGAGCTGCGATCGGAATGGTAACGTCAATGAAATGGAAGTTGCGGTTGGCCCGCAAGCTGCGAAAGAGTTCCCTGGACGCGCCGGAAAGCCGAGCTTCGAGTACCTCCACGAGTAAGATAGTCGACGCGCAAATCTGGCTCTTTCCCGCACTGAATGCGTCGATGAGGTACCTTATTCGGACGGTGTCTTCTTCGCTCCTTTTCTCGTTTGTGAGCCAGGCAAGTTATGATCCCAGAATCCCAATAAATCACCCGGTTCCTACCTCCATTCATTGCGGAGCTCCCGGATGAACTCCTCGGAACTCTTTCCCCCGGTTGCGTCCGGATCGATGCCGCGCATATCTTCGAGGCCCGGCAGGTTTGCCTCGCCGGGGAGGATCTCGATGTTTTCCACGTCCATCGCTATCGGGTGATCGTACATCCGCTTGTAGCGCAGTCGACCGTACGCGGTGACGTACTGATCCACCGCGCCAACAGCCTGTTCTCGCAATTCCTGACGAAAGGCGCAGTGAAGATACCGGCCATTCCAGGTTGGATAGAGTCGGAAGCTCATCGGGCTGCCATGAAGGCTGATCTGGTGGAGCATTCCGGTGAAGGAGCCACTGGAGAATTCGTCGGGACCGAGTATGCGATCGATCTTTTTCGGCAGGTCCGTTGTTACGGATGTCATGGCGCCGTTTCGCGAAACGCTCAGCGCCGTCAGGCTCTTCCCGACAAGTTCCCCGAATGCTTTAAAGGCCATCATGCCGTCATAGTCGAGGTTTTGGGGCGCCTTCCCGCGTTCCTGAAGGCCGATCAGCGTGTCATACGCCGCTCCGATGATTCCGGGGGCATTCTCACCGACGGCTTCCAGCACAATTGTCGATGGGCTGGAGTGGCGCAGGTCCACAACGCGATAGTAGACGCGGGGCCCCTCGGAGATCATCCTCTCAGTCTCCATCAACATCTTTCGCGTTAGCTCAAGCTGCCTTATGAAGTCTTCGAAACGGACGTCGCCGAAATCGTCGTCGCCTCCCATAATTTGAACTGTTATTCGATTCGCGCTCATAGTTCGACGCTCGATTGCTCCACTGTGGCCATGCTGCTGCACCGCTCTTCTTGAGCAGCCAGAGGTACTCTTCGACAGAACCGGCGCAAAACCTCCTGAGATTCAGGCGCCCAAATCTTTGAGCGCCTTGGAGAACGGCTCAAATGGGTTGGGAGCGGCCCAAACTTTTATGAGGAACTCGTCTTTAAGCGGCTACCTTTCCCCGAGGTCAAGCGGCGTGCCGACGGGACCATGGATCGCGAGGCTTGGTGACGCGAGGACGTCAGGGGGCTTACAACTCCAATTCTTTGAGCTCGTCATTGACGTCGTCAACGAAGAACTCTTCGGGATCAAAGCTGCCGCCTATCCATTCCAGGTACTCGTCATGACCCTCATGTTTGGGATCGGCGATGGCCTCAAGGAACCCGGCATACCCCCAGACTCCACCCACGTCTTCCGGAGGACCGGCGCGCTTGCCGGTTACACAGATTGGATAAACCTTGCCCTCTTCCCGCGGAAGGATCTTCTCGAGGAGAATCGTGTGTGTCCAGTCGTCGCCATAATCGTACACATAGCGAATTTTACTGCCTTCCCTGGGTAGAGCTTTCGAGAGCGGAAGCGTCACCTCGTCCTTCTGGCCCAGTTCGTCCGAATTAGGATCAGGCTCTGAGTATTCCACGCCATTCACCTCAAACAGATGGAGATGGCTGTCTTCCCAGCCGAAGGCGTACTGCAGTATCAGATGCATCACTTCGAGCGTAATAGAGGCTGGCACGAGCATGCGGCGCCAGACCGGTGGTTTGATACCCTCCAGGGTTACCTTGAGCTGATAGATGGATTCGTTGTGGGTCGCTTTTTTCATGATGATTCCCGGTAACGCGCCCGGCGGAACGAAAGCGTGTCCGCGGGTTATTACAATCACTACATAGATTATAACCCCTGCGGGAAGTTCGGACTATCGCCGGCGCCAAAGGCCGGCCGCATTCCGATGGAGTATCCATTATCCGGAAAAAACTTGAGGATATCACGGGCGTGTCTTCGGGGGAAATGCCGGCGGAAAGCCGACTAAAGCGCAGGACCAGACCACAGCCGGCGACTGCGCGGGAAACAGGCTGACTCGCGAGGGGAGCGCATCATCGAACCGACACAGATCAAACCGGGCGATAGGGAGAGCCTTCTGCCCGTGCCGGCTGAGCCGGCCCGCGCGGAGGCGTACCAGCGATCTCCGACGCTCATGGCCGGCGAGGCGGCCGGACAGCAAGGCGAGGTCAGGGTATGGTCGCCGGATGCGAACTTGATTCGGCGCCACATCTGGGCTTTTGGCGCAGCGATCGCAGTTCCCATGGCGGTCATGGTTGGCCTATCCATCGCTTTCCACACCGTGATGTTCAGCGGACTTGGAGGTTTAATATTGCCGTTTATGTTGCTGGGCCCAGCGTTAGCGGCGAGGCGCCGGCCCTGTTACATTACCACAGATGACGTGGGCATTGGAGTGACGACAAGAAAGAGCAGCCGCGCGCTCCGGTGGGAGGAGATCGCTTCCATTGAAACCGGGGACCGTCACTGGATTATTGGGCTGGAGTCCGGTGAAAAGATTTGGTTGAACGTGGTTGGGTATACGCCAGGAACACTCCACGCGCTGAAATCGCTGGTTGAGGTGCAAGCCAACCTCTACCCGCATCCCACGAAAAGACAGCTATTCGTCCATGGCCCGCTGATGCTGCCGCCGGGCAGCGCGCGGAAGAGGTTGTGACGCGCGGATGGATGACGGATGCGCGACACAGGCGCGAAGATCCTGGCTCACGGGAACAAGGGCTCGTCTCCGCAGGCGGCGCGATTGGCGTTCAGGTTCGCCTTCAGTTCTTCTAACTCGCGATCACGACGGGCCAGTTCCTCCGGGTCATCTGTGGCGTCCTCCGCCTGCCACTGCGCAAACATTTCCGCCAGGCTTCCGGGCGGGTAAGCCCCCGGTTCTGTTGACAGCCTGAGACGATCGAGAGCCGCTGGATCAATACGATTCGCTTGCCCGACTGCCGTGCCATTGGAATCCCTCGGCGGCTTCGAAGCAGATGAATTGAGCTCGAGCGAGGTCGCAGCTTCCTGTTCCGCGATCCGAAGGAGATATTCCTCCACAGAAAGCCCCGCGCCGGACGCATTCTCTCGCAGCCGCTCTTCTATTTCAGGTTTTAGATCCAGTGTGATGGTCATGATTGTTCGCCACCCCGCAGCATTCGCTGGCGCCATTGATCCCTCCAGCTTACTTTACCATACTATTCCGAATGCGGCTATGGCGCATCAGCAGGGCTTTGAAAAACCCTGCTGAATGGCCTGGGGCCGGCCGAGGACTCACCCATTATTGGGGGCGGCCGGCCATGATAGCCATTCTTAGCTGTGTATCTCGGAGTACCGCCAGAGTGTGATCGAGTGATCTCTGCTGCCCACAGCGAACAGATGTCCGTTCGGGGAGAACGCCAGCGCATTGATCCAGTCCCTGCCAACGTGAACCAGTCGCAGCGGCGTGCCACTCTCAGCATCCCAGAAAAGGATCTGACCCTCGGCGCCGGCGGCGACGACCGCTCCATCTCGCGAGAATGCGACGGA
>DASRZA010000450.1:0-3051 GCA_035686845.1 Armatimonadota bacterium
TGAGTATTATAAGATAGGTGTCGGGTGTTGGGCCATAGGAATCGCGGATTGCGCGTTTGTCATGCGGCCATCATCTTATTTTGATGCGATTGTGGAGGAGGACGTTTCGGTATGTATTGTCCCTATTGCGGCACGCGGAATGATGAGACCAACATCACTTGCATCTTCCAGGGCTGCCGAAAGCCTCTTCCGCCGGCTGAGAGTCTTGAAGCGAACGTGCGGATCCTGGTGCGGGAGATCGGGCGAGCCGTGGGCCAGCGCAATCCGCGCGGCATTATGCGGATGCTGAAGGACCCTAACAATCCCGTGACACAGGCGGCGATTTCGCTTGCGGTCTGGGCCGGGTCGCGTGGTATTCTTATCGGGGTGCTGCCCGAGCTCATCGGGGGGATTATAGCCGGTCCCGTCGGGCTGATTATACCGACCGCTCTCTTCTACGTATACCGCCGTTATGGAGCGATCATCCGCCAGCGGATCAACGCCGGAAAGGCCGGCAGGTACTGCACCCAGTGCGGACGACCGGCTGGCGCCGACCAGCATTACTGCGTATCGTGCGGCGCCCGGCTCGTCACTTCGTCTAATTCGGAGTCAGCGCCGCCGGCTTAGAGGCCTCCGTCTTAGAGGCCGACCTCGAGCCCCATCTGTTCGAGTCGATCTTCGGTGAGTTCGGCGTCAAATTGTTCCCATCGCTCCCGCGACCAGATCTCGAGCCGGGTTCCCGCGCCCATCACCATCACCTCGTGCAGAATGGCGGCGTGATCGCGCAGCACGGGCGGGATCGCCAGCCGGCCCTGCGGGTCAAGCGCGCCATCCGACGCGGCGCCTAAAAAGTAGCGCTGCAGCGCCAGCGCGCTGCGGTCCACGAGTGACTTGGGCTCCAGTTTGCGGACCACTTCCGCCCATTCGTCGGCCGGGAATATCCAGAGGCAGCCTCCCATTCCGCGGGTGATATTGAAACTCTCACCCAGAGACGCGCGGAACCGGGGAGGTATCATCAACCGTCCCTTTTCATCCACACGATGTACGAAAGCGCCAGAGAACATGCTTCAGCGATCCGCCTTCTTAGAGCGCAAGGCCTAACTCGCCAGCCGGGCGGCGGCGTCCGGCGCATAAATATCATCCTTAGAGATGCGCCTCGCGTCCGCTTCGGGCGCTTCGGCATGGGATCCTTTCACTCGCGATCTCGCCGCCGGCGCTTGAATGCCAGCGCCGCGTTTGCGCTCTTTGCGAGAAAGTCGTACGGAAAGGCGCTGGCGGAGCAGCCCCCGTTTTCGGACGACCTCGGTCGCCTGCTGCGCCGCGCTGTCCACCGCTTCCAGCAGCCGGCGAAATTCTTCGGCTTCGGTCTCCCCGGTCAACCGGGCAAGGCAGCTGCCGCAAAGCACAGCCCTGGCCCTCGGCTTCCTCCTGCTGCCCTGCAGTGAAAGGCGCGAGGCGAATGGATCGGCATTGCCGCAGCACTGGCAGAGCGGAATCGAAAGCAAGTGCGATCCCGTATCTACCGCAAGGTCCTCCACAATTCGATGAATAATCGAGTTGAAGCCGGCATAGACCACGCTAAACTTATAATGCTCCTTCAGGACGAGTTCGATATCCTGCAGCAGTGGAAGCGCCTCCGCGGTCTGAACCGCGAAGGCGGTCGTCACCCCGATGGAGAGCGCCCGGACGGAGCAGCGCCGCTCCAACTCGCTGAAAATCTGCTGCACCTGCCCGACTTCGGCCTGATTCCGGGTTTGAACAATAAACACCCGGCAGGTTCCGCCCTTGCCCGAGTGGATGAGAATACTGGGAATGTTATATCCTTCGGCGGTTGCGCTCATCGATGCCTGCCTCTCTTCCCACTGCTCTCGCAGGATGGGCGCCGGCTGCCTTCGATCTCGGCCGCGCTTCCCACGAGTTACCACTTTTTACCACTCCGCAGTTTATCGAATTGAATTTGAACTTGTCAATGTCACGGTTCGCTCATTTATGCTTGACCCATCATCGTCGGGCAAAAAATCTTTTTGGCAGCCCGGCGCGAGACGCGGACGGAGGACGAAGGACGGAGGGGACGGCGCGAGGCGCGGGGCGCGGCGCCGGCAGGGATCGACCGGTCAACGTGGAATTAATGGGAACTGAGGATCGTTTTGTAGTTCGGTAGGTCGAAGCGGTACTTTGGCGCCTTCTGCCGGCGTTGCTAAAAGGAAGCTGCGTTGTCGCAAGGTATTCCGCCGGGCGAGTGCCTGGGTCCATACGAGATTAAGAACGTGTTGGGCAGCGGCGGGCTTGGTGTGGTCTACCGGGCGCGCCAGCAGTCGCTTGATCGCGACATCGCCATAAAAGTCCTGGCGCCGGCCTTAGCCAGCGATGAAGATCTCGTGGAACGGTTCCGGCGGGAGGCCCGCACGGCGGCGGCGCTGCATCATCCCCATATCGTGACCATCTATGACACGGGCTGCGTCGATGGCCGCCATTACATTGCGATGGAGCTGCTCGCCGGCCGCACTCTGGATCGACTGCCGCTGCCGCTGGATGTCCCAAAGGCGGTCGCAGTGGCGCAGCAGCTTTGTGACGCGCTGGCCTACGCCCACGGCCAGGGGGTGGTTCACCGGGACCTCAAGCCCGAAAACGTGCTCATCGACGAGGCCGGCCGCATAACCCTCACCGATTTTGGCATCGCCCGGGTGGTGGGTCAGGCGAGTCTCACCCTCGGGGGTGGTCCAATCGGAACGCCCGAATTCATGTCTCCGGAGCAGGCGCGCGGCGAACCGGCCGGAAGCCCAAGTGACGTTTATTCGTTGGGTGTGCTGATTTATTTTCTCCTCACCGGAATATCCCCGTTTCGTTCCGAAAACGTGCTCGCGACGATCTACCGGCAGATGAACGTTCCCCTGCCGCGCCTTCCCGACAGCACGCCCGTCTGGCTGCGGGAATGGGTGGAACGATGCGCCGCAAAAGACCCGGGCGCAAGGTTTCCATCGGGTGAAGAGGCGTTGGTTGCCCTGCGAGAGCCGGTGGCCCCTGCGCCACCGGTAGCACAGGCAGGGACGCCTGCGCCACTGGTATCAGGAG
>DASRZA010000451.1:0-7209 GCA_035686845.1 Armatimonadota bacterium
CCCGGATCGCCGCCGGCCGCACGTCCTTATCCTGCAAAAGTTTCAAGATCGGATCTTCACCAATCTTCTCACCACTATTGCCAAAATAAGTGGCAGCCGCGGATCGAACGTCCTTATCCTTATTTGATAACAGTTTGAGCATTTGAGCGTCGGGCGCGGGCTTGAGCGCCACCAGCGCGTCAATCGCCGCGGCACGCTCATCCTTATCCGTAATCACCGCGTCGACGAGCGCCGGAATCGATTTGTCGCCAATTCTGTCCAACACAGAGACGGCGCCGTTCCTCGCGTGCTGATCCCCGTCCTTCAATGCTGGAATCACGCCTGGAATCGCGGCCGGGCCGAGGAGAACAAGGTACCGCATCGCCTTGTAACGCACGCCCACGTCCGAGTCCTTCACCAGGCTGACGAGCTGATTGAGCGCCTCGGTCGCGCGAGCTTTGGGCGTGCCCCGGTGAACGATCCCATAGAGCGCGTTGATCACCCGGTAATGCACATATTCAGGGGTTGTCGGCAGCACGTCGCCAAACTGCTTCTTATCGATCAGCTCACTCGCAGCCGCGACCTGTTTGTTGAGGTCCGACACATTGCCCAGGTTGGTGTTCAGTTGGTTATTGTGCGCGTAATTCGAGTATTGCCACCAGATGAAGAGGCCGGCGAGTACCGCCACAATGCCCCAGGTAACCGCTCTGCTGTTCATGGAATCAAGCTGCTCCTTGGTTGAGTCGAATGCCCTGCTTCTTCCCCGGTCCGCTTCCCACTATCCTCATCACCGATCCGCGCAAGCTCCTTGAGCACGCGCGGCAGGTTATGTGCGACGGCATCGAGCTTACTCCGATCTCCGGCCGCTTTCATCTTCGCGGTTCGCCAGGCGATGGCGGCGAGCGTGTAATCACCCACGCCTTCGGCCGCGTGAGCCAGGGATGGGTAAACTACCCACGCCGCGGTGCTGTAAAAACTCGCTGCTCGAATATAGTAGGGCAGCGCAAGCGCGGGCTGTTTCATCCATAACAGGTAACAATCACCCATATCATCCCACAGATAGTAGTCGTCCGGATTACAGCGTACGCCCCGCGCCAGCTCGTCAATCGCGTCCGCGTTGTTGCCTCCGCTCCATTCAAGCCAGCTTAAATCGCCGTACGACTGCTCAAACTGCGGGGTCATGACCTCGACAAGATGTCCCAACCGGATCAATTGCTCGTAATCACCTCGTTGGAAGTAGGTATCGCTGATCTGCCAGAGAATTCCTGCGGTATTGCTCAAGATCTGATCGACACGGGCCGGCGGCCCCGTTTTCCCACCGTGCGATGCAGCGCGCGAGCCGGTACGCCTGCTTTCGCGATGGGGCGCGGCCTTGCGCGGTGCTGCAGCAAAGTCCGGCCGCGCGCCGCATACGAGAAAGGCGGCCAGCAATAACAACGACGCAAATCGGGTCGGCGCCACTTCAACTCCCTCCGGACCAAGAGGCCACACTTTAGAGCGGCTCGTGGAGGTCACAAGCGCCGCGCCCGATTTAGCTTCACAGGCGATTCGGCCGAAAACAGTCCCTAGCTCCCCGGCGCTGGAGACGTCGAGGAGTCGTCAGGTTTGCGGGGCAAGTCCGACAGTCCATCAGCGGAATGGCCGGCGGCAAGCGAATCTCTCTCTGATCCGGCGCCCTCCGCGTGCAACCCGCTCGGGAGTCGGTTGCGCTGCTCAAGCTGTTCATCCCACGCCTGGATAGTCCCCGACCGCAGGCTCGGCTTGTCCGCGTACGCGTCTTCCAAACTGCGCTCGAAGTTCTTCACGTCGTGCAGGAGATTCTGAAGGCTGGCGGTCACTTCGTCCGTCTGTCCGGGTCCCAATCGAAACTCGGCGGTGCTCACCAACTTAAGCACCTTGAACTGCACATTCTCTAAACTTGCGTTCACGTACTGCATCTGCGCCTGGATCCGCTTGACCATGAGCGCCAATTCATCATAGTTTTTGAGCTGCTCCGCTTTCTGCTCCAGCGTGCCCTCTAAATGCATCCGAGTCTCCGGGTCCGTAGCCAGTACTAACTGTGCGCGGATTTTCTCGATTTCCTTATTGATCTCATTGCGGCTCGACGCGGTCAGGATTCCATCGATATGGTGCGCTCGTCCGGCGAACCGGTATACGCTCTCTACGCTCTCGACAATCTGATCGCGCATCGCCATGAGGTCCGGCGCCATTTCCGGACCACCCGACTCGATGGCCTCAATCGTCTTTTCCATGTGGCGCTTCGCTTCCAGACACTGAAGCCGGTACTGGCCGGCCAGGCTGTCGGGTATCTCCGGCAGCGCCTTCATCGGCGTTCCCTCTTCCAGCACCTCAGAAACGAATTCCTTGCTGCTAAGATCGCGTCCCATCGAATACGTAGTGCCAAGCAGCAGCGCCGCTCCGAGCAGACCGAGCGGATGATTGGTAACCCCCGCGACCACAAAAAGTGTGCCGGCTCCCGCCAGTGCCGCGTTGATGGGCCGTGTGACGCTCGCGAACATCAGCCGCGCGATATCCTTGTTGTTCTCAACCTTTTTCACAACGTCCTCCCCATCTCCGAAGCCAGGCGTAGCACGAAACTTCCGATCCGGACCTGATCCGAAAAGCTGCCTGGCGGCCGGCCGCTGCTTCCCTAATTATACCTTCAATACCCCGGAGCGCGCCTGACGACACCTCTTAAACCTCACAAAGGGCCGTCTCTAACCGATCCATTTCCCCTATCCGCACAAAGGCGCAGCCCGGTCGGATCCCCTTACTACTAAAAGACCAGTAAACTGGCAGGAAGGTTGCGACCCCTTGACGCGCATCGTTTGCCGCCGTCCTTCCTTCCCCCCTGTTTCGTCTTTCGACCTTCGTCCGTCGTCCCTCGTCCTCCATCACGGCTGGCGATCCCCGCGACACATCTTCGCATAGAGCCATTTGACCTTCTGAATATATTGGATGGTCTCTTTGAAAGGCGGTACGCCATGATGCTTCTTCACCGCGTTCTCGCCGGCGTTATACGAGGCGAGCGCCAGGGCGAGCGGGTCGTCCGAGTTGGCGTTTTGAAGTAAATGCCACCGGATGAGCCGGACGGCGCCCGAGATATTCTGCTGGGGATCATAGGCGTTGGTGACACCCAGATCCTTCGCTGTACCCGGCATTAGTTGCGCCAATCCCATGGCCCCTTTACTCGACGTGGACTTCAAGTGGAAATCCGATTCAGCGCCAATGACCGCCATGACCAACCGGGGATCAACTCCATTCGCCTCGCTGTACCAGAGCACGTCGCCAGCGATTTCCATGGCGCGATCCTGTTTGAGGTGCGGATTGAACCAATGTACCGCCCCTGCGTATTGCTTCAGAAGATAGCGCTGGGGGCCGGTGTTGGCATCGAACGACCGGCTGGGCGTCAGCGCCTCGCTGTAAAGCTCCCGGTCTGCGGCGTGGTTTGGGGCCGCCCGTGGCGCAGGTTTCGACGCTGGAGCCAATTGCGCAAGTACCGGCTCGGCGTCATAAGTCGAAATCATGTCCACAATTTCGAGCGACATCGAAGGACTCCATCCCGCTGGCGCCTGGGCCAGCACGCACACCTGGCGCCCGCTCGTAAACTCCGAATAACTCGAGCCGTCTTCCGCCCCTAAGCTCGCCAGACTCCCATCACGGAGGCCGATAAGGAAGGTCGTCCGGTCACCCACCTGGATGGTCCCCTGTATATTCCCTTCCAACAGCAGTTCCCTGCCGGAGTAATGCACGGGGTCAGACGCCGCCAGTTGATAGGTTAGCGCAGTGCTCACTTTGTCTCGCTTGCATTCGTTGAGAAGCCGTTGAGCTGACGCCGAGAGGACGGACGCCGAGTTGGAAGCAGCCATCGCTTTGAAGGGCGCCAGGAAGAGAAGAGCGCCGAGCCCGGCGATCATAGCAGAACCGAGCCGCGACGTCCTTCGCTTCGATGATTGATAAAGATTCGAGAGTCTGAGAGTGCGCGTAAACCGCGATTGTGTCATCCTGATATCGAACAGCATTCGACTACCGGCCTTTTCATCAGAGCGCCGTCATGAAGACGGCAATTCCAGAGGTGATTCTAATGTTCGGAGCGAAGAGCAGAGATCCTTCTAGCGCAGGATCAGCGTAAATCATCCGGCATTTGTCGCTGGCCCCCTAACCCCCAATAATGGGGGCGACAACTGCCGTTATACTTGCGCCCGCGGTGCACTAGAAGCGAACGGAAATTGGGCGCCAACGGGCAGCGCCGCCGCTTTTACTCACCTATGCGCTCGCGCACATTATCCTTCCGGAGCGAGATATGACAACACTGCTACGTGCAGCCATTATCGGTTGTGGAGGCATTTCCTCGATGCATGCCTCTAACTACGGTCGAAGCGACTCCGTCGAGCTCGTAGCGGCTGCCGACCTCTCTGAGACAGCGCTGAACCGCTTCGCCGAACACCATGCCGGAGTGAAAACCTATCTCTCCTCCGAAGAGATGCTCGCTAACGAAAAGCCGGATATTGTAAGCGTCTGCACTCCTCCAGCATTCCATAACGCGCCGGCGTTATCGGTCGCCCGCGCCGGATGCAAAGGACTCCTGCTCGAAAAACCTATGGCGCTTACGCTCCCCGACGCGGACGCGATCATCAACGAATGCTCCCGCAGCGGCGTTACTCTGGCTGTGGGGCACCAACTGCGATGCTCCCCGCCCGCCGCTACCGCTCGGAGATTGATTGAAGCCGGCGCCATCGGAGCTCTCGAGCGCGTCTGGGGCGTCTGCCATAACGCGCCGGTCCAGACCAATGCAACCCACACAATCGACCTCATGCGGTTTCTCGCTGGCGATAAGTCCGCCATCTGGGTTATGGGATCGATGGAACGGGGAGAGGGTACGCTTCGTGAAGGGATTCCATCGGAAGACGCGGCCGTGGGCCTTTTCCAGTTCCAGGATGGCCCGGTGGCGCTCATTGAGGCCGGCGCGCTGAAGCCGTACCGCGGCTACCATCATATTACCGTGGATGGCTCGGATGGCCAGATTGAACTTAGCCGGCCCGACGGTCCGGCGCTTCGCATCCGGTCCAGCGCAACCGGCTGGTCCTGGGAAACGCCGCATCTGGTCGACGATCTGAACCCGGTGGATGATCTCGTTGCCGCGATCAGGAACGGCGGCGAACCCCGGTCCAGCGGAAGCCAGGCCCGGGCCACTCTAGAACTGATCTTAGCTCTCTTTGAGTCGGCGCGAACGCTTCGCCGCATTGACCTCCCGCTGGCGATTGACTTCAATCCGCTGGATCGCGTGTACGAGCATCCGACGAACGGGTAACAGGCCAGGGCCGGTCAGGATCTCTCAAACCGGTCGCCGCGACCGCGAAGATCCACCTCGTGAATGACCACCTCACGAGCACCGTCCGTAACGCGGCCGATGAGCCAGGCCGGCAGTTGGTGATCTCGGCAGATGCGAAGTACATCTTCAGCTTCAGAGGCGGCGACAACGGCGCAAAGCCCGATTCCCATGTTAAAGACCCGGTACATCTCTTCCGGCGCGACTTCGCCGGCTTCCTGAATGAGGCTAAAAATGGGCGGCGTCGGGGGGAGTGACTCTATCTGGTAGCCATAATCACCCGGAATCCGGAGCAAGTTGAGGAATCCATCGCTGGTGATATGCGCCAGCGCGCGCAGCCCTGGGATGTTCCGTATCATCTCAAGCGCCGGGCGCACATAGATCCGGGTCGGCGTCAGAAGCTCCTCTCCGAGCGACCCGGCCAGCGCTCCCGGACGCGAATTAACCGTGAGACCCTGGCGCTCAAACAACGCCTCGCGCGCCAGGGTAAGACCATTACTGTGAATCCCACTGCTCGCCACCCCAACGATCCGATCGCCGGGTTCCATCCCCTGCCCCATTAGAATCCGGCCGCCCCGCATCACCAGGCCGATGCAGGTTCCTGCTAGGTCCACGCCCTTGCCGGGCGCCAACCCGCGAATCATTGCTCCAAGCTGCGCCAACTCGCCGCCAGGAATTGATATATTTGCTTCGGCTGCGCCGGCGTACAGGCCCTTGCCGATGGCTTCCAAAACGGCCGGATCCGCCTTTTCGACAGCCAGGTAATCCAGCATCGCGACCGGCTCCGCCCCGACGCAGATCAGATCGTTAACGTTCATGGCGACGCAATCGATCCCGATTGTGTCGTAACGGCCCATCATCTCGGCGATCAGGATCTTGGTTCCAACACCATCCGTGGAGATCGCCAGGGCGACACCGTGTCCCAAATCCAGAACATTCGCGTAATAGCCAATCTCAAGGCAGTTGTCGCCCGTGCGGCCCTTTCTAAAAGAAAGGGTCCGGTTTACCCAACCGAGCAAGCCATCGATCGCGCTGGCTGTATCGGCAACTCCGCTCTCCTCGTACGTCAGGCCGCCATCGTTCATTGAAGCCTCCGTAGTTGTCTCAACGCGCTGCCGCCACCGGTTCAGCATTTCCCTGGGACTGGGATTGACTCTTCCGATCCGACTGTTCGCTCGTCGAGGGCTCATCCTCGGCGCCTTCGGCTTCGGGGGGCTTGTAGACCAGATCATCCAGGCTGCGCATCCGCATCGGATCAAAGAACAAAATACCATCGAGGTGATCGATTTCGTGCTGTAGGACACGCGCCAGCCAATCCTCCGCGCGAATCTTCAAACGCTTCCCATGGGGATCCAGCGCCCTTACGGTAATCCGCAGCGACCGTACCACCGGGCCATAGTAATACGGAAGGCTCAGGCAGCCCTCTTCGCGAACGTCGGTCTCGTCCGAACCCTCCACGATCTCCGGATTAACGAGCATGTAGAGCTCTTCGTCAAGCTCGACCACGATCATCCGCTGAAGGACACCAACTTGTGAGGCTGCCAGTCCGACGCCGTTCGCAGCGCGCATTGTCTCAACCATGTCATCCAGCAATCTCCGATCGGTGTCGGTGATGCGATTCACCTTTTTGCATTTCGCACGCAAACACGGCTGGTTGACGTCATAAACCCTGAGGACACTCACCGGAAACTCTCTCCCTGGTACCGCATGTTATTCCACATACCACCTCCGCGCGTGATTTACTGCTGACTGCCCGATCCCTGTCGTTTCGACTGCTCCACGTAGTTCAGGCGTAGATTGGTGATCAGACTCTGCATGTCGCGACGGTTGGCGTCGTTCATGCGCGGGTTCATTAAAGGCGCCAGCGCCGCCAGCGCATCAATGGACAGCCGGGCTTCGGG
>DASRZA010000452.1:0-4520 GCA_035686845.1 Armatimonadota bacterium
TTTCTCGGAGAATCCCATGTTAGAGATTAAAATTACCCGAACACCCGACGGAGAGGGACTGCCGCTTCCCGCCTACGCCACCGCCGGCGCCGCGGGCATGGATCTTTATGCGGCTGTTGCCGAGACGGTGATTATCGCGCCCGGTGAGCGGCGGTTGATTTCAACCGGCATCCGGATCGCCGTGCCGCCGGGATACGATGCCCAGGTGCGTCCTCGCAGCGGGCATGCGCTCCGGCATGGCGTTACCCTGGTGAATTCCCCGGGCACCATCGACGCCGATTATCGCGGCCCGGTGCAGGTGATTCTGATCAATCACGGTCAGGAGCCGTTTAGAGTGAACCGGGGAGATCGCATTGCCCAACTCGTGATCGCCCCGGTTGTACACGCGGAATGGGCCCTCGTCGAAGACCTTGAAACCAGCGTCCGGGGCGACGGAGGCTTCGGGCACACGGGAGTGTGAGAGAGCGCCGGTCTGGGTAAAGGACTGCGCGTCACCGATTGATTGGAGGTGGCTGGAAGGGAAATCTAGACGTGGCTCAGTCATTTACAGCAGTGGGAACCGGCGCGCTTGCGAAGTCCGATGATCGGAAGCGCCGGTCGGTTCTGGTGACGGGCGCCGCCGGGCGAATCGGCTCCTATTTTGCCGAACATTCGCGCGACAGCTATGATCTGCGGCTCATGGTTCGCGAATCCGACGAGGAGATCGATCGGATTCGACCGTTCGGTGGAGTTGTCACGGCCGATCTGCTTGACCTGGATCGGCTCGAGGAAGTCTGCCAGGGCATCGACACGGTTGTCCACATGGCCGGTGATCCGGATGCCAGCGCCACCTGGCGAGAACTGCTCGACGCCAACATTGTTGGCTCCTACAATATCTTTGTCGCGGCGAAATCAGCGGGCTGCCGCCGCGTGATCCACGCGTCCTCTATCCACGCGGTATCTGGTTATCCGCGCGACGTGCAGGTTCGAACGTCGGATCCGGTGAATCCTGGCGATCTCTACGGGGTCTCCAAATGTTTCGGTGAGGCGATGGGCCGCTATATGGCCGAAAAGGAAGGCCTCTCCGTAATTACGCTGCGGATTGGAGCGTTTCAGCCGATAGAAGCCGCACGTAAGGAGAGCAGCTTCTCGATGATGGACGCGTTCGTCTCCGATCGAGATCTAAATCAGCTTATCAATCGCTGCATTCAGGTGGAAAACGTGCAGTTTGCGATTCTACATGGGTTAAGCGACAACCGGTTCAAGCGTCTGGATATTTCTGATGCGCGTGAGCTCGTAGGTTATGAACCGGAGGATGATTTGACCTCGGAGAATCCGCGGCTCAAACCGCTGCGATTGAGCGAGTCGGTACCGTCACACAGCGTCGTCGATGGGCAGAAGTCCGGAATCCGGGAAGAGGTCGCGCCGCGTTAGACGGCTGGATTACTGGCCGTTTTCCGCAGCACGATCGCCCGCGGCTCGCGCCGCACTTTCGGTGATCAGATTCCCTCGTTTCGTCGCCTCATACCAGCGCGAGCCGGGATAGTGGTACACGCCCGTATCGGTGTTCACCCAGACCATCGGTCCCGCGGCGCCAGTCGGCGCCATCGGCTGGTGTGGCGCGGGATGCCGGGCGGTTGGCGTCCCGCGCGCGCGAGGGTGAGCTGCGAAAGGCAGCTTCGTGTGGAAGTACTTTTGGTAGGCGGCGATCCAATTCGTCGCTTCCGCATGCTGTGCCGTCGACAGATTCAGACGTCCGCTGCAAACCAGTTCGTGGAGACGGTTTTCCAACTTGTCCTTCACACGTGCGTTCCAGGGACGGGTGTGATAGGCCTCGGGCCACAAGTTTGAGACAGAATTGCTACCACCCAATTCGAGGCTGATCAAGTGATCGACTTCATATTGGCCCTTCGCCGGCGTAATGTGGTACTCCGCATAGACGCTGAGCTTCGTCGCCTCGGAGACGTCGCGCACGTGACGACTGTAGCCATGCTGGGCGATCTGCGCGACTGTGACCGGCAGGGTGGCGCCAGGTGTCAAACGGGAATCCGGCAGAATCGGCGCGGTGGCCTCGGCAAGGCAAGGGATAAGCAGTATCAGTGACACCGCTAAGATTGATCGCATAGCGATTAAGCCTCGCGTGAGCGGGATGGATCATCCAACCCGCGAGGATTATCGGCTGTGCGTGTGCAAGTGTGGAGGCGCCCAGGGCGCGGCGGGCCGACCTCGCCGCAATCCTCAAATTCTCAGGCGTGCTCGGATGCCTCCCCGGCCCCGACGGAGGGCAATGCGGTGATGACGAGCGATGGGAACGATCATGTGTGAGGGCCTGGCGGGACGCAGGACGAGAATTGGGAAACACAATCGAAAAAATATTTTCAAAATATAATGGATCGCTCTTGACACGCCCCCCCCCCGTTTGAGCTACACTGTTGGCAATGCCTCCTCCAGGCAGGAATCACCGTTATTCGAAAGGAAGGACCGGTATGAAGATCCACCGAATAGCACTTCCGTTTTTGATCCTTGGTATCGTTGCCCCCGGCCTACTGGCGCCGAGGGCGGCGCTCGCGGGGATTGCGTCAACAAACCAGGTAAACTGCGCCGGCGTTAACACCGACAACAGCGGCTGCACGTGGAAGCTTTACGGCCAGATATCTTACACGTTGCCACCCGGC
Source organism: Armatimonadota bacterium (assembly GCA_035686845.1). Lineage (GTDB taxonomy): Bacteria > Armatimonadota > DASRZA01 > DASRZA01 > DASRZA01 > DASRZA01. The sequence goes on from DASRZA010000452.1 coordinate 2,655, forward strand.
GCCGATCAAAATTTCTACAACCTCGTGCCCGCGGACCTCGTGGAGTGGGGCAATAAAGACCTTTACGCCGCCAATGTCTTTGACTACAACGTTAAGACTATGGCCGCGGATATCACGGGCTATTGGCAGCTCGAGTACTACGTTCACGCAGGGGCCGAGACCATCGCTCCCCCCATTGACTACACGATCCCGGCGGCATCGATAGAGCCCAACGTGACCTGGCCGAGTTACGGTTACTTCTCGGAGACTGATGACATTACGAACATCTACCTGACTGTTACCTCGCAGGAGACGGGTGAGTCCTCGTACAACAGTATTACGTTGTCCGCCCTTTCCTGATTCGGGCGCGGTGAGCCGCGTACATTGAGCCGTAGAGGTGGGGATTAATGATGAAGCTGAGTTTTCGAACTGCGTGGCCGGCGGGCGCCATTCTGCTGCTGGCTTTTACCCCCCGGGCATCGGTGGCACAGGCGAACAACCACTCGGGCAGCGTCAATTCTCAGAAACGGGCCGGACTGGATCAAAAGATAGCCGTCCGGCCTGGCTACTGGAGAATCTCCCGGTTGATGGCCGGGCTCCAGACCAGCAGTGGTCTGGAGATCGCCCGCGGGGATTCAGTTCCCGACGATCCTGGCTTCTTCGCCAGTCGCTCCATTCCACTCAGGATTCTCATGAATCAGCTCCGTTTATTGATGACGGATCAAAAGTGGAGCTATCACTGGGCAGCGAAGAGCGTGCCCGGCAGCGCGACGCGTTACGTGTTTTCGCGCGTCCAGTTAACGCCGGCCGAGCAGCAGGCGGCGGCAATTCGGGTAGCGCACGGTCGGATAGACCGGATCATCGACGCGCTTCCCGAGATCGAAAAAGGGGCGAACCCGGACGTGGACAGCGACCCCGACCTGGGCGTATTTCTCGGCGGCGATTCTATGCAGAGCCAGTACGCCTTTCTGAGCGAGCTTCCGCCCGCGGAGATCGATGGTCTGCTTGCCGGAAACAAGCTGGTTCTTCCCGTTGCACAGATGTCCCCGGCCGATCAGGCGCTTGTAATGAGGGCCGCCGCGGGCTTGGGAATGATGGCCATGAAGGACAATATAACCGGGGTCACGCGCGTCACCTTCGACCGCAGGAACATCCTGACCCAGGGCAGAGTTGAGATCAAGGGCGAGCATGGAGGTCCAGGAGGGGGACCCTCCCTCGACTTCCTCATCTTTTCCCAGCTCGAAGGAGGCACTGCGAGCGGCGCGGAGATGCTGTACCCTCATCTGGCCAACGATCCCAGGACCAGAGAATACCGAGCGGAGCATGCAGTCCGGGATCAGCAGCCGTTCGATGAAGAGCTGATGCGACTTATTCCGGGCGCGAAGCCCGTTACCATCGACGCCGCCATGCCGCTCAAGAAGGACGAGCCTGCCTTCGCCGCCTATCTCCGCTCGTTTGTGGATCAGACCGGGCTTACCCTGATCGCTTACTGGCCGAAAGACGCAAAGGCGCCGCAGCAGCGAATGGCGCAGTCAATCAATCAGCAGCCGGCGGCCGAGGCGCTCGACGCGCTCTGCAGAGCGTATGACTGCAAGTGGGTCCTGGATCAGAAGGTGATCCGGATTCGAGTCCCGGAACCGACCAAGGCGGAGGCGAAAAACAGCGGACCATCCTCACGCCCTGCGTCCTCGATTCGGCAGGGGGCGACGGAAGCGGGATCATCCATAATTCAAGCGGGAGCATCCACAATCCACAAGTAGCTCCTGGCCCGGACGCGTTGCAGCCGCGCCAGGGAGACGCTCGAACAGTTCGACCAAGCCGGGCCGGATGCGTTTTCTCGCCTGATTCTCAGCGCCGTTCAAGCTCGCTCCACGCCCATAAACAGGC
>DASRZA010000453.1:0-15169 GCA_035686845.1 Armatimonadota bacterium
TGTCGCGCCGATCACCGCAACACTTTGCGGCCTGAAGAAAACGTCCAGCGCGTGTGGTTCGTAACGCAGCAGATCATGCGTGGGGTCGGTCGTGGGTGGTTTCGCGGCGTCGCTCAAAGATTCATCCTCGGTTCGTGGTCAAGGCCGGAAGGGACAGCGAGTCCTTCTCACACGACCATCATAATCTGACTGGCGCATCCCTGTCACCCTCTCCCAACGCCACCATCGCGGGCCCTCGAAGATCCGGGAGCCAATGAACGGCGGCGGTAGCCGGGATTCCCTCAAGCGCCGCGATCGCTTCCATTTGACGTGTCACGCGCGCTGTGGGCGCCCCTTATTCCTGCAGCGAGGACAACCAGATCAACACCGAAAAAATGAGTATCGCTAGAATTATGTCGGATACCTGGCTGTTCATACTAACCCTTCCACGCAGCGCGTCTGGCAAACGTCCGTCGAGGACCTGATGATGCTCCTTTATCACTTTAGAGTGCGTTGAACGCGCGAATGTCCACCAATAGACGGATTCTGCCAGCAGTTAACCGGTATCGCCGTTTCACAATCCGTCATTCTGTGGAGTTGGCCGCCGAGCCTGTGGGGTACGATCCTGTATGGCATGCATAAATCTCTTGCGCTGCTCCGGCGATTGAGCCGGAGAGGCGGTGTTTGGAAGAAGGAAATCGTGAGCATAGCAATGACCAGCGAAACCGTCGCGCATCTTTTAGCTGATCAACCCACGAGAGCGACTGTTTTCGAGCGATGGGGGATTGACTACACGGCTGATCGCGAGCAGTCGCTCGCCGAAGCCTGCGGACGGGCCGGTGTCGAGCCCGAAACAGTGCTCCATGAACTGGATGAATGCAGCTCCGGGCGCTCGACAAAAACGCATGATGACTGCGCGGAGCTCACGCTCTCGGAATTGATCGACCATATCGAGGCGGTCCATCACCGCTATCTCGCTACGGCTCTCGAACGCCTGAGGTACCTCGTCAAGCGAGTCTGTGAAGCGCACGCGGAGACTCATCCTGAACTAATTGAGCTAAAGCGTGTATTCGAGGAGTTTCGGGACGAGATGGAGCGTCACGCAGAATCAGAGGAGACGATTATCTTTCCGTTGATCCGGAAGTTGGAGAAAGCTCGGCCAGTGCCGGCGAATCCAGGAGCCCGATCTTCCAGACGTATGGTATCACCCTTCCGATTGGTTAAGCTGGCTTCCGAGGTGATGGATCTGGAGCACAAGAACGCAATGGATGGGCTCGAGCGAATGCGAGAGCTGACCTCCTACTACTGGTCGCCCGAAGACGCCTGCGGGACATGCCTCGCCATGCTGGACGCGCTGGCGGAGCTGGAGACCGACCTGAAGATCCACACATTCAAGGAGCATACGATCCTGTTTCCCCGGGCTGTGAGGCTGGAGGCGGCATTAAACCCGGACGCGGCTGGAACGGCTGGGCAGACAGTTAGACCGGTCGCCGGAGCGAAGTGATGGCGGCCGGGATATTCAGCAAAATCCTCGTCGGCGTCGATGGATCCGACTGTTCCTTCAAGGCGGCCGGGGTGGCGGCTGAATTGGCGAGGCGGTATGGCAGCAGCGTGCTGATTATTTCGATCTTTTCTCCGCCGTTGACCCTGGACACAGGCATTTACACCAGCGGCGCCGCCCTTGGGGCGCTCTTTGACGCATCCCACGAGGCTCACCGCGTCGCGCTCGAGAAGTCCCGGCCGATCTTCAGGAAAGCTGGCGTGGATTTTGAATTCCGGGAGGAAGAGGGGCACGCGGTCGATACCATCGTCCGAATCGCGCGGGATGAAAATGTTAACCTGATCGTGCTTGGCAGCCGGGGGAGAGGCGAGTTTCAGTCCCTGCTCCTGGGCAGCGTCTCAAACGGAGTGCTCCACCATGCTCACTGCCCCGTGCTGATCGTCCGGTAGGTCCGTGCCCTCTACCCGCGTAATGCCCGGGAGCGCGACGGCGGCGGTCGTGCGCAGTTGCGGAAAAAGAATCTCGATTAAGGCGAGGCTAATCACCAGCAGAACCGGCCCCACCAGCAGGCCGACAGCGCCCATCAGCATCACCCCACCCAGGGCGCCCAGCAGTGCAATCATCGGATGAAGCTGGGCTCGTGCGCCGACGACAACCGATCGGATCACGTGGTCCGCTGTATGGATCACCAGCATCCCCCAGAGCGCCAACGCCAACGCCTTCCAATAGGCGCCCTGGAGCGCCAGGATCAGCGCGATCGGGATCCAGATGACCGGCGCTCCCAGTAATGGAACCAGGCAGGTAGCGGCCATTACGGCGCCCCACAGCAGCGGCGACGGAGCGCCCACCGCCCAGAATGCCACGCCGCCCAATAGCCCTTCCACAACCGCGGCTACCACGCTGCCGTTCACAGTTGCGTGAAATGCATCGGAGATGCGCTGCAGCAGCACGTGCGTTTCGCCGGGATCAAGGGGAAGGTATTGTTGGATGGCGGGTAGGATTCGCTCCGCGTCCCGGATCAGGAAAAAGAACGTGAAGACGATGATAAGAAGCTGGACAGATCCCCAGAGCAGGTCTCCCGCGGTATGCACGCTGTTTCGCGCCAGCAGCGAACCCACCAGGCCGAGCGCTTGCCGGAGTATCGCTTGCGGATCGATCCGCAAGGGTCCGATGAAATGTTCGATCCACCGCCGGATGTCTTCCGGTAAGGGCTGATTCAGCAGGCGGTCCCAACCGGGCGAGAAGCCGCGCTCGATAAAAGTCTGGATCTGGCGAAGCCCGTTACCGGCTTCTTGTACCACGCGCTGACCCAGCAGGCCCCCTGGAACGATCACGGCAATGCCGAAAAGTGTGCAGCTTATCGTGGCCGCGGTATTCGGTTCCCGCACGCGCCTCGCCACCCACCGGTGCATGGGATACGCTATCGCGGTCATTAGAGAAGCCCATGCGATGGCGCGGATGAACGGGCCCAGCAGCAGGGCGGACACCGCGATGGATAAGCCGGTGATGACGAGCAGCAGGGCGATGCGGAACTGAGGGAGAAGCTTTTCGCCTTGAGTTGCAGTTCCATTTTCCTTTTGAGGCATCGGGGCGCCGATGGATGGCGCCCTCATTGTCTTGAGCCGGTTTCCGGCCATATTCTCCACCTGAAAGTTGCGAACAGTTATCCATCATGCCGCTACTATTGTATAGACCCGCAAGCAGAGAGACATCCGCCAAAAGGATGAAGGAGGGATAACAGGCGCGGGGAGCGGGAAGGGTGTCCGTGTCTCGATCCCCGCGTCCCCCTTCCGGAATCACTCTTTTCGGGGATACGTCCTGCGACAGCCACCGGTAGACTGATATAGAGTCGGTAAATGGAAATGTGTAACGTCTTTTCGAATGGACGATTGGTGATTGGGGGATTGTGGTGCGGACCGCATAGAACTGGCTCGTATTTGTCCGGAGCCGGCCGAAGAGGTGATCTTGACTCGATCTATGTATGGTTGAGTGGGAGGTACCGATGAGATCGGAGATGAAAGCTGCTGCGGCCATCGGGTTAGGCGCTGCCGGATGTGCGGCGGCTCTGGCAGCGCGTAGGTGGCGTTCGGAGGCTGAAGGAACGGTCGATCATCTCTTTTCCCGGTCACAATCGTGCTCGGAGCCTGTTATCTGTCCAGAGGATCTCGCGGGAGTGCCGGCCCCCGTCGCCAGGTACTTCGAGTTCGTTCTTATCCGTGGACGGCCGCTCATTGAACGTGTCAGAGTTGTTGAACGTGGCCGCTTCCGCGTTGGCGGCCTTGGGGCGCCCTGGAAGCCACTCACCGCTGTGCAGTATTTCGTGAGTGATCCCCCCGGTTTCCTCTGGGATGCGCGGATTCGAATGGCGCCCTTTTTTACTTTTCAGATTCGGGACAGCTACCTGGATGGGGTAGGCTCGACCCGGGGAAGAGCTGGCTCCCTGATCCCAGTTGTGAATTCAAGCGGTACTGCTGAGCTCGCCGCAGGCGCGCTCCATCGCTACCTCGCGGAGTCCGTATGGTTCCCGACAGCGCTATTGCCCCGGCAGGGATTGAGGTGGGAGCCGATTGATGAGAACCGGGCGAGGGCTGCTCTGACCGACGCGGGCGTCACGGTCGCTCTCGATTTTCGGTTTGGGGAAGATGGCGCCATCGTGAGCGCCTATACGCCCGGTCGTTACCGGGATTCGAATGGCTCCGCAGTACCGACGCCGTGGGAGTGCGAATACGGCGACTACGCCCTATTGAATGGCGTCATGATACCACTAAACGGGAAGGTGGAATGGCTGCTACCAGAGGGCAGGCTTCCGTACTGCCAGATCTGGATACGGAAAATTGAATATGTCTCGCGCGTCTAGCCGGAGGTCAAATGCCCGACGTACAGTTGGAGGAGTTGAAAGATAGGATTGATCGACCGGTATCTAAGCCAGTAGACCCGCCGGCACAGCGCCACGGCGCGAATCAGCGGCGATGGGAGGGCATGATCGCAGCGCTGGCTCTTACGGCTATTGTTCTGCACGTGATAATGCGCTACGGCTTTGGCATCGCGCATGGCCCGGGCGCCGCGGCCATACCTGATATCCCGCTGCTTCTGGCGCTCGTATTAGGAGGCGTTCCACTCGTTATCAACCTGCTCCTGAAAATGGCGCGTATGGAGTTTAGCTCCGATTTGCTGGCAGGCATCTCGATTGTAACCTCGGTCATTCTGCACGAATACCTCGCCGGAACGCTCGTCGTGTTGATGCTTTCGGGTGGGGAGACGCTGGAAAACTATGCGACTCGCAGCGCCTCCTCGGTTCTTCAGGCGCTCGCGAAACGGATGCCAACACTGGCGCAGCGTAAAGAAGGCGATCGCCTGGTTGAGGTGTCCGTTGCGGATGTAAAGGTCGGCGATATCCTGATCGTGTTGCCTCATGACCTTTGCCCCGTTGATGGAACGATTGTCGAGGGACATGGCGATATGGATGAGTCCTATCTGACCGGCGAGCCGTACCGGGTCTCGAAGGCGCCGGGAACGGCGGTCTTATCAGGCGCCATCAATGGGGAATCGGCGCTCACGATCCGCTGCGACAACCCGGCCTCGGACTCGCGTTACGCCAGAATTATGCGGGTGATGCGCGACTCCGAGCAGCAGCGTCCTCGCTTGCGCCGGTTAGGGGATCAGCTTGGCGCCTGGTATACTCCGATATCGGTTGGTATCGCGGTGCTCGCATGGCTGGCGTCGGGCGATCCTCGGCGCTTCCTCGCGGTGCTGGTTGTAGCAACCCCATGTCCACTCTTGATCGCCATTCCGGTCGCGATCATAGGCTCCATTTCCCTCGCTGCACGATTGGGAATTATCATCAAGGACCCGGCGGTGCTGGAGAGGATCAGCACCTGTCGAATCGCCATCTTCGACAAGACCGGCACGCTCACTTATGGCAGGCCCAAGCTAACGGATATCGTGCCCGCGGAGGGCATGGAGAAAGAGGACTTGCTGTCGATGGTGGCCAGTCTGGAGCGCTACTCCAAACATCCGCTCTCCGGCGCCATCCTGGATGCAGCGAAAGAGGCGGGCTTATCTCTACAGGAAGCGGCCGAAGTTCAGGAGAAACCGGGAGACGGACTGCGGGCGATCATAGACGGCCGCCGTATCCACGTAACTGGCAGGGGAAAACTGGCGCAGTTCTATCCGGAACTGACTCTACCTACCACTTCAGCGGGCATGGAGTGCGTGGTCGTCGTAGATGGACGCTATGCGAGCGTTCTGCGATTCCGGGATGAACCGCGCCCGGAAGGAGCGCCCTTCATCCGGCATCTGACCCTGCGCCACCAGTTCCAGCGCCTGATGCTTGTGTCCGGAGACCGGGAGGCGGAGGTCTCCTACCTTGCGAATCAAGTCGGGATTGAGGAGGTGTTCGCCGGCCAGAGTCCGGAGCAGAAACTGGCGCTCGTTCGTGAGGAGACTCAAAAAGCGCCGACCGTCTTTCTGGGAGATGGGATCAACGACGCTCCCGCCCTGACCGCGGCGACCGTTGGAGTTGCGTTCGGCGCCAACAACGAGATTATTGGCGAAGCGGCGGCCGCCGTGATCTTAGACAGCAGGCTGGAAAAGGTGGATATGCTGCTGCACATTGGCCGGCGAATGCGCGGTATCGCCCTGCAGAGCGCGGTCGGCGGAATGGTGGTGAGCGCGGGTGGGATGCTGCTTGCGGCGATGGGGTATCTACCTCCCGTCGCGGGCGCGGTCAGCCAGGAAGTGATCGACGTTCTGGCCGTGCTAAACGCCCTGCGCGCGGCAATCCCCCCGAAAGCCCTCACGGATTACTGACGCGAGCGTTTCTCGCAGCGTAATAGCGCACGGACAGCACGGACTTTGGCAGAGGAGGGAGTTCAACTCAAGCTGTCGAGGTTAGATATAGTAAAACGAGCGGAGTGAGCTCCGACCGCTGGTCAGCCCGTCTGCTCAGAACCGTGCAGCGGGCCAAAGGAATAAGAGAGCAATTATGCGAGGAGGACGCGCAGTGATTAAGGTTCGTTTGAATAGAGATCGAGGCCCGAGCCGCCGCGCCCTGCTCGCCATGGTACTTATCGTGGCATTCGTCTGCCTCTCCGGCCCCGCCCCCGTTTGGGCCGGATCTGTGTACGCCTGGGGTGACAGTTACTACGGCCAGCTCGGCAACGGCGAGTTCGGGTACAGCGATACCCCGGTGCAGGTTCCGGGGATCGGTAACGTCCGGAGTGTCGCCGGCGGCGGCGGCTTCAGCCTGGCTCTTAAGACAGATGGGACCGTCTGGGCCTGGGGCCGCAACAACGTGGGCCAACTTGGAAACGGCTCGACCGTGAACAGCAGCGTGCCAGTGGAAGTGAGCGGTCTGACCGGGGTTACCGGCATCGCGGCGGGGGCCGATCATAGCCTGGCGCTCAGGATAGGCGGGACCGTCTGGGCCTGGGGAGACAACGGCGCTGGCGAACTGGGAAACGGCTCGACCGTGAACAGCAGCGTGCCGGTTGAGGTGAGCGGTCTGACGGGCGTTACTGCAATCGCAGCAGGAGGTTCGCACAGCCTGGCGGTTACGGGGGACATCACCGCCCCGACGACCATTGCCACCGTCTTGGGACCCGCCGGCCAGAACGGCTGGTACACGGGGCCTGTGACCGTTACCCTCTCCGCCACTGACCCGGATGGACCCTCCGATCTGCTTGTCACCTACTACTCGCTCGATGGAGGGATGCTTCAAACATACACGGCGCCCTTCATCATCTCCGGCGACGCCAGACATACCCTCTCGTTCTGGAGTGAAGACCACGCGGGCAATCACGAGGCGACGCAAACGCTTACCGTCCCCATCACCGGACCAACCGCGACCATTCCCGCCGGGATCTCCATGGTGAGCGAACCGTTTGCAAACTCCGGAGACCTAGCTGCGCTGTTTGGCCTCCAGGTATTCGCGGATGGCTCCGCCGACGCCGCCATCTACGACCCGGTTGCCAGCCAGTATCTCCTCTATCCCCACCTGATGGGAGCGGATGGGAAGTCGGGTCTGCCCGGCCGGGGTTACTGGGTCCTTGAAAGCAAACCCGTGAATCTGCAGAACGCCGGCCCGTACAACCAGACTCCATTGGATATCACACTATCGCCCGGCTGGAACATGATCAGCGACCCGTTTCCCACCTCGCTTCCGATAAGCTCGCTGCAGATCGAATTGAGCCAGGAAGTGGGAGCGACACCCGCCAACCAGTTCATCAGCGAATCCGCAGCCGTGTCCGCCGGCATTATAGGTGGAACGTTATGGACCTATGACACAGGCGGCAGGCAGTACACGGCCGCCAGCGCGCTGACGCCGTTCGAAGGGTACTGGATCTACGTGGACCCTGCGGGATCAGGCGGGCAGCCGGTAACGCTCCGGTTTACTGAGCCGGCATACACGGGCGTTCCGGCGGGGATGTGACGGCCGCGGATCGCCACAAGAGCGAATTTAGCTCAATCGGTCGTAGCTCGAGCCCCAAGGTCGGTCCGGCCAAAGGGGATCCGGAACTGCTCGAACGAAGGCGGAGGGGATCATGCTGCGAAACCACACATCGAGCAGGGCTAACGCGAAGAGCGATCGAGGCTCAAGCCCGCGAATCGGATTCGCCTCGCTGCTGGTCGCGCTCGTCTGCTTATCCGCCCCGGCCGAGGCCTGCGCCGGATCGGTATTCGCCTCGGATCATGGAGGTTTGGGCCAGCCTGACAGCAGGCTCGCGGGATATCGCGGCACGCGAGTTGCAGTGATCGACGTTAACAGCATCCGCGCCATCGCAGGTGGCGATGCATTCGGCCTCGCGCTTAAGACGGATGGTACTGCGTGGAGTTGGGGATACAATCAGGATGGCGAACTTGGGAATGGCGCAACTACCAACAGCCGCGTGCCAGTTGAGGTGATTGGCCTGGCCGGCGTTACCGCCATCGCAGGAGGTGGGGCCCACGGTCTGGCGCTGAAGAAGGATGGGACCGTTTGGTCCTGGGGCGCCAATGGCTTCGGCCAACTGGGGAACGGTACGACGAGCGGCAGTAAGGTGCCGGTCGAGGTGAAAGGGCTCTCCTACGTCACCGCCATTGGGGCTGGCTATAACCACAGTCTGGCGCTGAAGAAAGATGGGACTGTCTGGGACTGGGGATACAACGATGATGGCGAACTCGGGGACGGCGGCGAAGCCAACAGCAGCGTGCCGGTGAAGGTGGTCGGCCTTTCCGGCGTCACTGCCATCACCGCCGGCGGAGACCACAGCCTGGCGATCAAGGACGACGGGACTGTCTGGTCCTGGGGGAACAACGTCTCCGGTCAGTTGGGCAACGGCACGAATGGCAGCAGCGCGGCGCCGGTTGAGGTGAGGGGCCTGTCTGGCGTCACGGCCATCGCGGCCGGCTATGACCACAGCCTGGCGGTGAAAACGGATGGGACTGTGTGGGCCTGGGGGGACAATGGCGCTGGTGAGCTGGGCAGCGGCACGATTACCGGCAGCCGCGTGCCAGTCAAGGTTGACGGCCTTTCGGACGTCATGGCCGTCGCTGCTGGCGGAGGCCACAGCCTGGCGCTCAAGACGAGCAGGGAAATCTGGTCCTGGGGGAAAAACGGCGCCGGCGAGCTGGGCAATGGCACGACCGCCAACAGCAGCGTGCCGGTGAAGGTGAGTGGTCTCTCCGGCGTCACCGCCATCGCAGGAGGTGGCGCCTACAGCCTGGCGCTCAAAAAGGATGGAACCCTTTGGGCCTGGGGAAACAACTACTACGGGCAACTGGGCAACGGCGCGACCGCCAACAGCAGTGTTCCAGTGCAGGTGAGCAGCTTCTCCGGCGCCACGGTCCCTGCAGGATGAGAGCCGCGCAGCCTGGCGGTCGCGGAGGGACATGACCGCGTCCCGGCGGTCGTGGACTCCCTACTGGGGACTGGTCAGCACGCCTGGTAAATCACAAACTCGGAGTATGAGGTAGTTCCGGATTACCCGGAGGCCGCCGTACGAGAGGCCATCACCAATGCCCTCTGCCACCGGAACTACGCTGAAACGGGCGCCGTCCAGGTGCGGATCTGCGACGACCGTCTGGAGGTCTGGAATCCGGCCATCCTGCCCTATGATCTCTGTGGACGCTCGATACCACGAACACCCGTCGCGCCCGCGTAACCCGCTGCTCGCGGTAGCCTTCCACCGTGCGCGTTTGATCGAACATTGGGGTACGGGCACCCTGCGGATGGTCCAGGAATGCGAGGCCCGCCAGATGCCGCGCCCCGAGTTCCTCTTCAGCATGGGCGTGTTTATCGTCCGGTTCAGGCCCGCCGCGGTGGAGAATGGCGCTGCCATCATGCCCTTACCCGATCTTTCGGGGCTGAGGAAGCGGCAGAGCTAGGCGGCCGAGTACGTCCTGGAGCATGGGGGTTTCCTGTATCAAGGCGCCGTGACCTGAGGGGAATCTCCCTTTTCTGAAGCCCTACACAGGCGCTCTCGGAGCTCTACCCACCTGGTCAGCGAACTCGCTGCAGAGCGCTCCGGTACCTGTCGGGCAAATGCGAACCGCTGGTGTAGAACTTCACGTCCCGCGCAGCATCCGGCACTTCCACGACCTGGACGAACCGCTGAGACGTGGCCGGAACGGAAGCGGGCCCGACACCATACGAGGACTCGCCGCGCTCAGCCCGGTAACCGGACCTGTGGTACCGCGTGCGGGTCTGCTCGTACTCGATCCGGACGCCATGCACTTCGCGGCCGGTGCGCTTCTTGAACTCCGCAGTCTTCCAATCCTTGAAGTCGCCCGCGATGTACACGCGCTTGACCCTGGGATAAGGCGCAGTGCCACCGCCGCGGGTCCACTGCTCCAGGTCGTACGTTATGTACATTTCCTGAGCACCGCCCTTGTACTTCGACTCTGTCGGATGGTAGCTGCCGGCTTTCGCGGTCATGGCCTCACTTCCCCCACTTCTCGTCGTAATCCGCTTTGGCGCCCACCTGGACCGCGCGGCGATTGATCTTCCTCGCCGTTTTCGCGAACTCGTCTTCGCCCACGCTGCGAAGGCCGGCGGCTTCCTTGCCGAACTTCTTCTCCCATGACGGCGCGTGGGTGAGCGTGATCAGATAGCCAGCACGCTTGTACAGCTCCGTGAGCGCCGGTCGCGAGCCCGCGCTTTCGATATCGTGCCGGATGGCAGCAAAGATTCGCTTCATGCCGCTCTTACTGTGGACCTCGCCGTAGATATGCCCCTGTTCGACCATGTTCCCTCCCAACTGCCTGTGAGTGGCGTTCCGCCGGCGGTGTCTTGCCGGCGGCGCCTTGCCGCCACCCAGTGCGGACCATAGCCCGCGGATCTTTGATTCCCCTCGCGCCGCGGGACTAAACGGAGCGGCCCTCCGCGCAGGTTGTCGCGCTCCTGGCGCGGCCCTTAACGGTCCGCTCAGGACGCCCCCGGTTGACACCGACTTTATTGAGCGGAGGCCGCTGGCGAGGCCATACTGCACGAGCGCCCTTCCCCAGCGAGTCCTGGCGAAGAGAATGTGTAAGCATCTGCGGCAGCTGTTCGTCTTCGTTGAGCACCTCGACGTCCCGGCAGATAACAACGCGGCAGAGCGAGCCGTTCGACCTTACGTCGTGGCACGCAAAATAAGCGGAGGCACTCGCTCGAGCAAGGGTTCGCAGACGCAGTCCGTGTTGATGAGCCTGTTCAGCACATGGATGCTGCGCACCCAGGACGCCCTCCAGGCCTGTCAGGAGATGCTCGCCAGCGGAGCCGCCCGCGCACCCAGCTCACCCGCGAATCAATTTCCTCTCATCAACGGTGAACAGTTACTGGACTAATCCGACCGCAGGATATTTCCCGTGGGCCGGATCGACTTTCCGGGGAACCGGGGTCGATAGTAGCCGGCGCGGAGTGGTATCGCGCCCTGCTGAGCTACGGCCGTGGGGTCGGCGCGTTTGCGATTGTGCGCGAAGAGCAAATGGAGTCGTGCCGGGCAGGATTGCGCCTTCTGGTTGAGGCGGAGGGATCGACGCCCGCTTCGGTTGAGTTCGTGCCCGCCGGACGAGCGGAGCGATTCCTTCGCGCTGAACGTCCTGCCTGCCTCCACGATCTGAACGCAGCTCGTTTCGACGTCTCATCCTATCTTCGCGGCAGATCCTCCGATGAAATCTTTCCAATCACCTGTATGCAGTATGGGTTCAGCACCCCGCAGTTCCTTTCGGACGCTTTCACCCGCCTCATGCTCCCAACTACGTACCCGTGCGATTCGGTTATCTGCGCCTCCCACGTCGCCAGGGAGGCGACCATCCGAATTCTAGATCGTGTACAGAATGAACTCGCTCGCGGCGGTTTCACGCCCGCGCCGAGGAAGTTTCGGCTCGACGTGATACCGCACGGCGTGGCGCTCGATATTTACAAGCCGCGTGACCGCGTGGAGGCCCGGCGGCAGCTGGAGCTTCCGGCGAACAGGATCATTATCCTCTACATGGGGCGCGTCGACCCGGCGGCATGCCGAGGAGAGCTTCGGGTGGGAGCAAATCATAGGTATATTCCACGATCTATGGGACGAACTTGGCGCCATCGCTCGAAGCAATCCACCTCCGCGTGCGGCGCCCCACCCCACTGGCACGGCGTACTTCCACGATTTTCACGGATTTGCTTCGGGCGTTCTGCAAGATTCTCAGCGCATCTCACTGACGGAAGGAAGGCGGGCCGCCGCCGAGGGTAATGAGCAAATGTTTCTCTATCAGGACCCGCGGCTGCTCCTGAGCGCGGAACTGCTGGAACGAATACTCTTGCTGCTTAAAAGCTCCGATGCGCCGGACGGCTTGACGACCTTTGAGCGGGTTATTGAGATGCTCGGGAAAAAGGATTCTGTGCCCCCGCCGGCGCTGCGACGTCACATGATGTGGCTTCTAAAATATGGCCTCATCAGCGTGGATTCCGCGCCGCCGGGATCTCAAGGCGCGGTGCTGTCCGGTCAGATATCGTGATGTCAAGGCACCCGCCGACCGGCTTTGAATGCCTGATTCTGCCCGCCCTGCTCGCGCGGACCATCGGTCGAGTGGCTCAAAGGTCGGCTCCCCGGTTCCAATGATTGGGAACCCTCGCCCGGTGGTCCCCTGACCTATGCCGGGGTTCTGTATGCCCGTGCCGATAGCGCGGCGGCACAGTCTGCGACTCCTGCGCTGACGGAGTCTGCCGGTTGCGACCGGATTCTGGTTGTGGTAGAATCTCTCTACAAAGACCGCGCAAGTGAATTGGCCGCGGTTATTCGAGGTCACGCCATGTCAGTTTTAACCACACCCGAGACCCACTTCTACTACGACACCCATCCCACCCAGGAGGACCTGTTGGCCGACAACCTGCTGCAGGATTGGCTGAGTGACTATCTGAAGCACCTGCTCCAGTGGTTGTTTCACGATGAGCGGTGGGCGGTGGTGTGCAACGTCAACGTGTACAGCGGCCGTAAAGGTCCAGGGGAAGAGCCTCTTGCCCCGGACGTGATGGTGCTCAAAGGGTACGTGCTTCCGGAAGACCACACCGAGTGGCGGAAGAGCTGGTCGCCGTCCGTTCCGGGCTGGGTACCGCCAGCCGTCGCGTTCGAGATAGCGTCCGAGGGGATGTGGGAGCGAGACGTAGACGAGAAGCCGGCGCGCTATGCCGAACTGGAAGTCAAAGAGTACGTCTACTACGATCCCCGTCCTCTCACAGAGATCCCGTTGCGGCGGCGGAAGGGGTATCGCCATTTCAGGATGTGGAAGAACATGGACGGCGCAGCGCACGAGCAGGAGTCGGACAGCCGGGGCTGGTTCTGGAGTGAGGAGCTCGATAGCTGGCTCGTTCCCGATGGCGCCGCAGTGCGGCTTTACGACCCGCTGGGAGAGAGGCGCCTCACCAGGGCGGAAGCGCACGAGATGGATCTCGAGATGGTGAGGACGGAGGCCCAGGCGGAACGCGAAACCCGGGAGCGAGCGTGGGCGAAGCTGCGGGACCTTGGCATCGATCCTGAGACGCTCTGAACAGCGGAATGCGCTGTGTTCGACCGTTAGAGCACGCAACTTACCGGCATGTAGCCTGATAGCATGCTGCATTTCGATCTCTAACGATCCCCCCGGCAGGCGCTGAATGCATGGTTACCACTCGATCAGCGCCGCCTCCACCTGCCCGGCCGGAACAGATAGAGGCGCGACCAATCGGCCGCCTGCAATGCGCGCCGTGAGCGCCTCGCCGGCCGCCAGCGTCGCTGCCTTTTTTGGTCCGCGGCGCCTGAGTGACGTCAATTCTCGCTCCGCTTCGCGAAGGCCGTGATAGGCGCCGGCGTTGGATCTTGATGGCAGGCTCAGCGTCAGAGTAAAAGTCTGCGCGGCGGCGCTGTTGTTTCGGACGGTCAACACGGCGCGGGATCGATCGAGAAACCAGTGGACTTCGGCCGCCGGGTCGGCGCTCAGACCGATGTTGTCCATGTACCGGCCCCTCCAAAAGGTGTCGCCCGCTGCCCGGTTGATGCGCATGGCTCGATGAATATCAGTCGGACACCAGTACGGGATGCCGCCCATGCCAGGATCGCCGAAGAGCGGATGTTCGGGGAGGGTATAGCGGTAAAGATCCGGGAACGTCTCGGCGTCGGGAATGGATTTCCAGAAACCGCCCTGCGATGCGTTTATGTACTGCCCGGCGCCCTCCCACGCGCCTTCCACCCACGTCCAGAATGCCGGGTTGATCTGCCTCGCGGTCCGCTGCAGCTCGGGCAGCATTTTCATATACCCCTCTGACCAGGCTGTGGCGGGAGTCCGGTGCCCATGTGATGGGTTAAAGCAGAGAACCGCGGACGCCGCGCCAATCTGATCAAGCTGCGGGCCATCGACGTGGTACTCGCCGGCCACCCGGCGCACCGTCTCTTCCATCTGCCGCTGGAAACCGGCCGCCGCCGGGCAGAGCGCCGTGAAGGTCTGATCACCATAGGTCTCGTGCCGGAGCGCGCCGTTTGGAAGCTGCGCCTCCCAATCGCGATGGGCCAAAAGTGTCGGATTGTGGATATTCGCGAGCCGGGCGTTCAGATAGAGCGTAACAAGCATTCCGGCGCCTCGCATCCCATTCACCAGGTCCAGGAACTCCTGTTTGCCGCCCATCAGCGCCGTTGGATAGAAATCAGGATAGGTGGTGTCATGCCCGCGGCCGAACCAGCCGATCAGCTCGGCGCCCTGAAAGCCATCAGCTTTTAACGCCAGCGCCTTCTTCAGCGCCGCCGGATACGTTCCGCTCTCCTGTCGTTTCAGCACGTCTCGGACGTTGGCGTCATCCACCGGGCGAGAGAGAATCACGATCCCGCCCATCACCGGGAACGCCTTCACTTCGGGTGAGATTTCGGGGTGATGCGCCCACGAACGGAACCAGGCCGCGTAACGCCGTGCGGCGGCGTGCCAATCGCCGCTCAACGCCTGCCATACCACTCTGGGCGAGATCCATGACTTCCCCGTCGCCACGAACGGATACTGTGTCACGCTCATTTCACGCTGCGGACCGCCGAAGATCAATTCTTTATAGACCATCGCGCGGTCCTGCACGTGTAATGCGATTCCGCCCGATTCGCCGGCGTACGTCAGGTACTGCATGGAGGCGGGAACCGGGTAGACCAGGCGCGAGGGCGCGGCCGCCAGCCGGCGCCACGGGTCCGCGAGCCGCTGTCCTGGTCGGTCGGGGGAATAGAGCATTCCGCCCTC
>DASRZA010000454.1:0-13400 GCA_035686845.1 Armatimonadota bacterium
CGATCAATAACCGGAAATGGAAAGGTGGCGCCATCGACCGGGACACGCCGGGTCCCGGACGCTGACGCTATCTGTTCGCGGCGGTCTCTTTTGACTTCGCGATGGCCGTGAAGTAGTACGTGTAATCGTGCTTCTTCTTCCAGCCATCGGTTGGCGCCGCGAGTTCGGTGCGATGCCTGGCCCACATCTCATTCACGAAGGCGTCCCAAGTCTGGCCCTGCCGGTCCCAATCCTGACTGTGATCATTTCCGGTCGCGGCTTTAATCTCGGCGACAAACTTCGCGTCGTCCTCGTACATCCAGCGATCCACGTAGTCAAAAAACGGATCATGATCCCACGTCTTCTCGGCGTGCATCAGTCTGAGCGCCAGCGCTTCGGCGACCCAGCCGACGCTGGTGCAGCACCGGCGATAATTCTCGCTGGTGTTCTGGCCGCTCTTCCACTGCGTGGGCGGAAGATGCTCGTAGGGCCCCCACTCCTCGCCTCGAACCCGGTCCCGCCCCACGCCGGTCGCTTCGTCGATACCTGAATGCCCCGCAAAGACAACGGTGGCGCCGGTCCAGCAGGGGCCATACGCCGTCTGTTCGTCCTCCCCGAAACTGGCCTTTGGAAAGGACCGGTTGATATTCGCCAGCTCGTTATCGCCAAGCAGCAGCCCGGCAAAGACAATGGGAAGTTTCCGCCCACTCCCATGCCCGCCCCACGCCGTCCAACCCGGATGGCCGGCGCGAATCATCCCGCCTAGATCGATCCCTACCTGCACGTAGTTCACCAGGAGCGGCTCTTTCTCTAACGCCGGGATCTTCGTGCAGAGGAGCAGCGCGGAAATCCCGGCGACGCGGCCATACTCAAGGCCATATTGCGGCATGTTCTCGACCGGCTCCTCAAAGCCGAAGAAGCAGGTTCCAACCCAGGGCCGTTGTGTGAACCGGATGTACATCTTGATATCGGGCAGGCTCTTTGTGGGCGACGCGTTGGGCAGGAGCTCACGTCTCAGATTGCGGGCGAGATAAACCTTCTGCTGGCGATCGCAGAAGGCGGGACGGAAGGCGTCGGCCGGCTGCGGTTCGGCGACGCAGGTCAATACTGCAGCGGTGCGAATCGGACTGCTGTCGTCCACTCCGCGCTCAATCTTATTCCTCAGTTGAGCATCCAGCACGAGACCTTTGGGCATACTGATCGTAGAGACCAGCGAATCGCCCGGTTTCATCGTCACAGGCGGTTTCTGAATGAGCGAGGGGTCGAACCAGTTCCTGACGCCGCTGTCGTAGGAGACTTTCATCGCCGCCGGGGGATTCAGCATAAAGCCATTGCGGACCCGGTCGCTCACTTTCCGCTCCCGGTCCATGTGATCCAGTTGATCGTCAGGAATTTCAGCGCCGTAGAGCGGCTTCGGGTCAATGGCTTTGATCGATACCGGTCCAACAACATACCAGTCGCCGTTGATAAACCGGCCGACGTGAGCCGGCTGATCGAATGTCCAGGTGATGCCGTATTCCGAGACACTCTCCTTCAGCGGCAGATCGGCGAGTTGGGGCGCGGCCGGAGCGTTTTCCGGGGTATAGATAACGGTGGGACGGAGCGGTATCTTATCCACAATACTCTCCTCATAGGGATTAATCTCTGTCGGGGCGGCGGCGGCGCGGCCCTGGGAGAACACGGGCGCCAGCGACCCGGCGCAACCTGCCGCGAGCAGGGCGATGATCACTATCTTGATCTTACCGCGTATCAACAGTCCGTCCTTTCAGCAAACCACGGTCCATCCTATTAACCGAAACTCTCTCCACGACCTTAAACCAATACAGCCATGAACCTTTCAAAATCCCAGAGTCTATTCAGAGAAGCCGAAGCGATAATACCGGGCGGTGTCAATAGCCCCGTGAGGGCGTTCCGATCGGTGGGCGGAACGCCGCCATTCCTCCGGCGCGGCGCTGGCGCTCATATCTGGGATGAAGATGGAAACAGATACATCGACTATGTCGGCTCGTGGGGACCGCTCATTCTGGGACACGCGCCGCCGGAAGTGGTCGCCGCGGCGCAGGCGGCGTGCGCGCTGGGATCCAGTTTTGGCGCGCCGACCCGGTCGGAGGTCGAGCTGGCCCGCGCGCTCGTCGACGCCGTGCCCTCGGTGGAAATGGTGCGGCTTGTCAGCTCCGGAACCGAAGCAGTCATGTCGGCGCTGCGGCTGGCCCGGGCATTCAACGGCCGCGACCGGATCGTTAAGTTTGAAGGCTGCTATCACGGCCACTCCGATGGATTGCTGGCCCGCGCCGGGTCGGGCCTCGCCACACTCGGCATCCCGGATGTGCCAGGCGTCCCGGCGGCCTACGCCGAACATACGCTCACCCTGCCTTATAATGACACGAATGCGATTGAAACGCTCATGTCTGAAGCGGGCGATACGATTGCGGCGATCATCGTGGAACCGGTCGCCGGCAACATGGGCGTGGTTCCCGCTGTTCCGGGCTTTCTCGAAGCTTTGCGCCGGACCACGCAGGAGCACGGCGCGCTCCTGATCTTTGATGAAGTGATCACCGGCTTCCGCGTGGCGCGCGGCGGCGCACAGCAGCGATACGACGTTCTCCCGGATCTCACGGTGCTGGGCAAGATCATCGGCGGCGGTTTCCCACTGGCGGCGTATGGCGGGCGCAAAGAGATCATGAAGATGATCGCCCCGTCCGGACCGGTTTACCAGGCCGGCACACTTTCTGGCAACCCGGTCGCCACGGCCGCGGGGATCGCCACGATTCGTCAGCTCGATTCCGCCGCCTACGCCCGGTTGGAAGAATTGGGAGCGCTGTTAGAGGAGGGATTGCGGCGCGCGGCGAGCGAGGCCGGCCGCGCCATCTCAATACACCGCGTGGGATCCATGCTCACCCTCTTCTTCAATCCCACCGCGCCGCTGGATTATACCTCCGTCAAAGCAAGCGACACCGCTGCGTATGCCCGGCTGCACCGGGGACTGCTCAAGCGGGGCGTCTACTTCCCACCCTCGGCGTTCGAAGCGTTCTTTGTTTCCACCGCGCATACACCGGAGGACATCAAGGTGACGGTGAGCGCGGCGAAGGAGGCGATGCAAGAATGATTGACGAAGTTATCAACCCTGGTTACCTTCGCCCCGAGTCCCGGGAGGCCCTCGCGGCGGCGCTGGCCTGGGGATCGCCGCGCATGAACAGCCCGGCGGTCCGGGCGCTCTTTATGGCGCTCAACGGGCTGCTTCAGGGCTTCAACGCCACGGTCATGCCCGTGGAGCATTCAGCCGGCACGGGGCCGGAGATCGACTTTCGAGTGACTCTCTCCCGCCTGAACGA
The DNA here is from genome assembly GCA_035686845.1 of Armatimonadota bacterium. Classification (GTDB taxonomy): domain Bacteria; phylum Armatimonadota; class DASRZA01; order DASRZA01; family DASRZA01; genus DASRZA01. Next base: position 3,312 of record DASRZA010000454.1, read on the forward strand.
CGAAGGCCGGCCCGTGCGGCAGCGGTTCGCCATCACCTCGCAGCCGGACGCGGCGTCGACCATCGCAGAGAAGCTCGAAATCGTGTCCGTCGATGCGTCGGAGTGCTCCGCATCGCCGTGGATAGCAGCCGGCCGGATTACGGGCGCGATGCTTCAGCGACTGCGTGATCTTCGCGATGTGGCGTAGGAGACCCTAACAAAACGCGTCCTGCTGCGCTCCATTCCGGGCCGAGGCGGGTTACCGCCGGCGAGATTGGCGCCGAAGCGTAAATCGCCGAAGGGATTCGGCTCCTCCAAATGCCCCGGCATCCGTGTAGGAGCACAATCCTTTGTGCGATTTGCGCGATGCCCTCCACCCGGGTTTGGAACCGCAATCCTTTGTGCGATTTTCGCGAGATTTTCCACCTGGCCGTGTGATCCCATTCCTCCCAGCACAGCGCCATCCATTGATGGACACGCCAGCCGAAATACGCTCGCTCCATCTGGCAGTCGATCCCAATCTTCCCCCGGGATGGATTTTTGCATCTCGCGTTAAGAAAAAAGCCCGAGTTTGCTCAGCGCCTCAGATGGCGGCGTCTCGCCCACGCGGTACTCGGCGCTCCACAACTCCCCGGTTGCACGATTGTCATAGAAGAGTTCGCACGCGCCGTCGGGAAAAACCTCCATCTCGAAATAGTGCTCGTCGCGCTTCCACGCGAACACGAGATGACCGTCGTCGGCAGGCGCAGCATCGGGAACGGGTACCGTAAAACCAGAAGCTTTCCATAAGTCGGCCCATGCCCTGAGGGCCTTATTCACCATTTCCACCGTTGCGAGACGATCGTCGGCATCACCTCGGGAAATATCCTCCATATAATCGGTCAGGCGCCTGATTCGCTCGGTGAGAGCAGCCGACAACGCTACCCCATGGTCAACTAAACCGCGGTAGACCCACTCCTGCGGACCCCTCGGCGACTCTCTGAGCCCGTAGAGCAAGGTCCGCAGCTCCAAAGTATGAACATCCCACGAAACTTTCGAACAGGCGAAGGAGCTTAGAAGGAGTGGCCAACGATCGGCGGCGCTCTTTCCTTCCTCAAGGTATATATTAGTCGCTCAATTAAACGGTACGAGTCACGGTCACAATTCTGAGCTTTCTTCGCGACAGGTCGCTCGACTGCGGGTCGTCGTGGCCCATCCAGCGATAGGCGAAGCTCCGTGATCGAGTTGCTTGTAGTTAATTCAAATTTCTTATATACGTTCATTCGTCGTCCTCCGGTGGGAGATAATGGATTCCCGACGTCGCGATTGTGGCACGCAATTTCTCGGCCTTGGTCCGAGCGCGGTCCAGGGTGGCGATCAATTGGTCGAGATCGTTGGTGTCGAGCGTCACCCAGAACTCCTTACGCTCGACATCCTCCAGATATCCAATCCTCAGTTGATGGACGATGACCGCAGCAACCGGGGCGAGGTCGTGAGAGAAGACATGGCGGACGTCGCTGAGCACCCGGACGCCGCCACTTGCCCAGGTTCCAAATTATGGACAGTCTGAAGCATCGACAAACTGAGCGCGAGTTGGATGATTTGCCCCACAACCTCCTCGCTGAGCGCCGTTCCCTCCACCACGGGGGATACAAGTCCGCGTGGATAAAGGGACGGGGGAGTCGATTGCAACGCACCCGACAATCTCTCGAAATCGCCTTCCGGGAGCTCAGAAAGCAGAACGAGGGCGCGCTGCGCGCGATCCGGCAACTCAATTGCTGGGATCTTAGGCATTGTTCATTTGTCGCTCCCGCGGATTCGACTCAATATCATGCCAAGCTATTATCACGTAAAGGTTCGGAGGGTGGCGATAACGGACTCGGGAGCTTTATCAGATTATAGCACGCAAGATCTAAGGCGCGTGGGCAGGCCTTCAATAACGTCCAAAGCATCACGTCATTGATCGGCTGGGAGTTTTCTGCGCGAACCTGCGAATCTAACCTGTCCATTAAGTTGAAACCGGCGAGGGCTTGGGGATACCAAGATCGCATTTTGCAAGGGAATCCGGGCGCTGTCGGCGAATGGAACGAATCAGCACGATTGATTCCCGGCGCCGGCCCCTGCCCCGGCGCCGGCCTCCCGGAGATGACATGACGAAGCTCGTTTGCCTGCTGTTACTTTTTTGCGCCGCCTCGGGCGCCGCGGCGCCCCGCCCACCCACGAATGACCCGACCTATGGCCTTCCCGTTCGCCCGCTGGTTAAAGCGCCGCCGGCGCCCGGCGCAGCGGCGAAATGGATCTGGACCCCGAATACAACCGACACCCAGGTCATCGGCCTTCGGAAAGTCTTTCGCGTGACCGGAACGCCGAACGACGCGATTCTCTACGCCACGGCGGACAATTATTTCACGGCGTTCGTGAATGGCAGAGAAGTGGGGCACACCGCAGCGGCGCCGGGCGGTTTCGAGTGGCGCACCGTGCATCACTATGACGTGACGAAGGATCTGCATGCCGGTCCGAATGTTTTAGCCATTCGCGGCGAAAACGCCGGTGGCGCCGCCGGGGTGGTCGCGTTCCTGCAATATAGAGTAGGCGCTCAAACGCACGAAATCGTTACCGACAGTTCGTGGCGGGTTAGCGGAACTCTTCCGACCGGTTGGGAGAAACCCGGGTTTGATGACGGAACCTGGGAAAAGGCCACTATAGAGGCGGATCTCACGGGCGGCCCGTGGCAGAGTTCGATGACCGGTTGGCCCGGTCTGTCTAACTTACCCCCGTATCTGGTCCGAATGGACGTGCCGGTAAAACAGATTGTTAGCGCAGATGCCCGTCGGGGCGCCATTGCCGGCGCTGAAACGCTGATTGGAACCGGGCGCGCTGCGATGCGCGTCACGCCGCCGCCGGCCGCCACTCCGGAAGCCGAATCCCCGGCGGTGATGGTGGACTTCGGGCAGGAGACATCGGGCCGGGTGGAGATTACGAACGCGTCCACCGCGCCGATTGACGTTACCCTCCGTTACGGCGAGTCGGAGGACGAGGCGCGATTCGGGCCGTACACGGGAATTCAGAAGCTGACGATTCCCGCCGGCGGCGTGGGCGCCGGCGTCGACAGCGCCTTCCGTTACGCGATTGTCACGGTGCTTTCCGGGCCGCCGTCCATCAGTATCAGCCGCATTCGGCTCAACATGGACTACTACCCGGTGACGTATCGCGGCTCCTTCGACTGCTCCGATCCGCTGCTGACAAAGATATGGTATACGGGCGCCTACACCAGTCATCTCTGCATGCAGCAGGATATCTGGGACGCTCCCAAGCGAGACCGGGCGCGCTGGATGGGCGATCTACAAGTTTCCGGCGAGGTGATCAACAACGTATTCTTAGACCGATTCCTGATGGAGCAGACGATGGACCGTCTGCGCGCCGACGCCGGAAACCCGCCGCACAGCCATGTGAACGGGATCCCAGGCTACTCCTGCGCGTGGGTGGTAGGAATGGCCGATTTCTACCGGCACACAGGCGACTCCGCCTATATCGCGAAGCATCATGACGACCTGCTCCAGATGATGGATTATTTTCGTGGGGAGCTCGACGACCGAGGGCTTTTTGCGAACAAACGCGGCCAGTGGGATTACGCGGATTGGTCGAAGGGCTTCAATGGGAGCGGACCTCACTCGCTGGCGGCGACGCACTTTTATATGATCCGAATGCTTCATGACGGCGCGTTCTTGTTGAACGCGATCGGAGATCACGCCGCCGCGACGCGTTATGCGCAGTGGGCTGATGACGCCACGAAGGCCGCGCAGAAGTACCTGCTGGATCCGGCGACGGATACCTTTGGAGATCGGTGGCAGGACAACGCCATGGCCATAGAATCGGGCGCTGCGACTCCAGCCGAGCGCACGGCCATCTTTGATAAAGTGCTCTCGCATCTCTATCCCGAGACTGATTTTATCACGCCGTACTACAATAATTATGATATCTTCGCGATGGCGGACTCGGGACACACACAGGCCGGGGTAGACTTTATACGCAGCTACTGGGGCGGCATGATTCAGGAGGGCGCCACGACTTTCTGGGAAGGATATGACACCCGCTGGCCTAAAGAGCACTTTCACAAGACCTTGCAAGCCGATAATGGAATGGGTTACTTTGTGAGTCTGTGTCACGGCTGGTCATCGGGGCCGACTAATTTTCTCACGGAGCGGGTGCTCGGGGTCCAGTCAACGGGGCCGGGCTTCTCAACGGTGGAGATCCGGCCGCAGCTCGGTGACCTGGCGTGGGCCAGTGGAACCATTCCAACGCCCGAGGGCCCGATAAACGTGAAATACCGCCGTGAAGGCGCCCGGTTGGTGACGGATATTGATCTACCGCGCGGCGTGAAGGCATCCATCCATCTTCCGGGTAAGGTGAAGCCAACTTTCGACGGACGCCATTTCCACGCTGTTTCCGAGGTCTCCGCGACGCCGTGAACGGGGATGACAGGAGCGAATGGATAACCAGGTTCGAACCGACATACTTGGCCTTTACCGGCGAAATCCGCTGCTGCGCGATACTGCTGAGGAAATCGCTCACCGGATCGCGCGGTCGCCGGCGCACGTGCAGCAAGCGCTCGACGAGATGGAAACGGCAGGGCTCGTTGCAAAGCGGTGGGTGAGCGGAGCGGCGCTTTATTCCTTTACCGGCGCGCCGGAGTCGACCCCAGACGCGGAGAGCGGTTCTGACACGATCCCGGACGCAATCCGAGCGAAGACCACGCCCATACTGAAGGCCCGGCTGACCACCCCTTCTACTTTTGATGGTGTCAGCACCGGGCGAAGCTCGGTGGAGGCGTTGTGTCGCGTGGTTCACATGCCGGCGCCGGCCGCAGGGGAGTTTCTCGTGGCCGTCTCCGAGGCGATCACCAACGCCCACCGATACGGCCGGCGCGGAGACGGCCGGGATTGGATCCGGATCGATGTCGTGGTTAACGAGCTGGAGATTGAGGTCGTCGTTCAAGATCGCGGCTCCGGCTTCCCCGCGCTATTGGTCGGATCCGGGCCGGATGACATGCAGAGCACCGGGGGCCGCGGCTTTATGCTGATGCGCAGCCTTACCGACCGGATGGAAGTGAAGCGCTCCCGAACCGGCACTTCGGTAACCCTCGTTAAGTCGATGCAACCGCCAAAAACGGAGTGAACGCGGACGGAGGACGGAGGACGAAGGACGGAGGACCGCAAAAGCATGAAGGATGAGGGTTGTTACCGGGCTTTTGATTCATCCTTCATCCTTCATCCTTTCCTCTTTAGATCCCCGCCTTCCTATCCAGAATGAAATGAATGCTGACTGGAGAGGAAGGGCGATGTCGAACTTTGTTGTGATCTCCCCTGGCGATCCACGGCCCCGGCAGTGGGCGAAGACTCTGAAGCGGCGGCAGGATAGCGCTCATCCGGCGCGCCGCTGGGGAACCGCGGCCGCGCTGCTAATCCTGGCGTGCATTTCCGCGCTGGCATTTGTGATTGTCCCCTGTCCTCGGGACCGCTGGATCGCTTCCGCGTCGGACACGGCGCCTGGTCTTTCACCGCAGTCCGCCATCGATGATAATCCTTCGTCATTCTGGCAGGCCAATGAAATGCAGCGGCCGGGACAGTGGTTCGAGGTTGACCTGGGCGCCCGGCAGGGATTTGTGCGAGTCACGCTGGCGCTCGACGCGGACCATCGCCACGGCGTCCCGCGCAAGTTCCTGCTTCTCGGGTCAGACGACGGGGTCAACTATAACAACATCATCGCCGGCGGCCAGGGCCAATCGCCCCTGACAACCGTCGATTTCGCGCCTGTGTCATTCCGCTACTTCCGGATCGCACTTCAATCGGAGGCCGGTGACCCCAGTCAAGGTCAAGCTTACGCGTGGAGTATCGGCGATCTTCAGATTTATCAAAGAGGATGGCAGAATCCACTGGCGGTAGTTTCATGGCTCCGGTCGCTCATCACCCGCAAAGAAAAACCAGCGCCGCAGTCGTCCTCGCCGCCAAACGGATTCGTTCCGCCTTCAACGCCCGGTATAGCGCCGGGCCGCAGCGTCAACTTTGCATCCGGCTTTACGCCGAATCGAGGTCTTATCTGCAGCGGCGCCGCGGCTATCACAGCCGGGCATGTTCGACTCGCGGACGGCCGTCAGTGGGAGGTGGGGAGCGTTTTCACGAGCGGTCGGATCAACATCCGATCCTTCCATACCGTCTTTCGCTTCCGAATCGATCAGCCCGCGGCGGACGGAATTACCTTCACACTCCAGGGCGTAGGACAGCGCGCACAAGGTGGCGGCGGAGGTGGACTCGGCTTCGGTCCCCAGGGCGCGACGAAGGGAATCCCAAAGAGCGCTGCGGTGAAATACGATCTCTGGAGCAATGCTGGCGAAGGGCCCAATTCGACAGGTCTCTACTTGAATGGCGCAGCGCCGGACGTGCCCGCGGTCGAGCTTCCCTCAAAACTCGACCTGCACAGCGATCATGTGTTCGAGGCGAGTATTAGCTATTCGGGCATGACGCTGAACACAAGTCTGCGTGATCTTAACACCGGCGCCATGGCGCGGCACACCTACCAGGTGAACATACCGGCGGCGGTTGGTGGGCCCGACGCGTACGTGGGCTTCACCGCCGGGACCGGCGGACGGGGATGCGTGCCGATGATTTTGAGCTGGTGGCTGGATCGCTGACTTGAGGCTCCTCGGAGTCTTTGACTCCGGGTGGAATGCTATCCACTACGAGAGGAGCGAGCAAACCTATGAGACGCGTCAAGATCGGTGTGGTTGGGTGCGGACGGATCAGCGGGCAATATCTGGAAAACCTGGCGCCCCGATTTCCGCTCTATATCGACGTTGTCTCATGTGCCGACATCATTGAGGCCGCGGGGCGCCCGGGCGGAGGAGTCTAGCGTACGGCGCGCCTGTACTATCGATGAGCTTCTCGCGGGCCCGGACGTTGGCATTGTTGTCGATCTCGCGGTTCTCGGGCCAGGGGCGTTCGAGGGCCGCGCCGGAATGCTCCAACTGTGGTTCACCGCCATGCTATAATCGGAAACATCAATTGCGATTTGTTTGGGGACGAACCATGACGATCGAACAGCTCTACAATTCAGAAATAAGGACGCTCCCGCCGGATGAGCGCCTGCGCCTCGCGGCTCGAATCATCAACGACCTGGCTGCCGAATCGCGGGTTGTTGATGAAAGCGATTCGTGGTCTGACGACGATTTGCGCGACTTTACGCGTTCAGGGACGCGCCTTATCGAGCGCCGGCTGGAGGAGTCGGAGCGTGCCTGACCCAGGCGATGTTGTAAGTGCAGACATCGTTCTCGGCGTCCTCACGACCCAGCTCGATTCTGCGACAACCCCTCTGGATTACGTCCTCCAGGACTGGGCAGCCGCGGGTTTGCGCCAGCCCTCGGCCTTCCGCGCATACTTCTCCATGGCCGAGCCGTCCGACGTGACGATCATTGGCCACCTCACCGACCGCGACTGGGCTGAGATTCAGGAGCGACTTAAGCTCGCCCTCGCGATGCGCTAAACCGGTCGGCAAATAAGAACCCACGTCCCGTCAGGAATCCGGTGGCCGGGCTAATCCCTTACGCCTCGTGCCTCATCCCTCGGCGCCAATAGTCCACATAGTCATTGCCGCCGGCCTGCATCGGGAGGCTGGTCCCCTCTCGATCGATGGCTGTGCCAGGTAGAGAAGTTGCGAAACTCCCCATCTGATCCGCCTACCGCTCAGGGGGAATGAGTTCGCCGGCAGAAGGCGGCGCGGGAGTCTTCGGGGGAGAAGTGTCGGGATGTTCCTCGATTATAGTTGGAATTGCTCGCCGCGTCAATGTGACGCAAGGTTCGCGGGCCGGCTATCCTGTGCGGGAGAGGAGCGAGCAAACCTATGAGACGCATCAAGATCGGCGTGGTTGGGTGCGGACGGATCAGCGGGCAATATCTGGAAAACCTGGTGCGGCGATTCCCGTTCTGCATTGAGGTTGTCGCGTGCGCCGACATCGTTGAGGCCGCGGGGCGCGCCCGGGCCGAAGAGTTCGGCGTGCCGCGGGCGTGCACAGTGGAAGCTCTCATGGCGGATTCGGAGGTTGAGATCGTGGTCAACCTGACGGCGCCGGCCGCGCACTTCGAGGTGAGCGAGGCCGCGCTGAGCTGCGGGAAACATGTCTATGTCGAGAAGCCGTTCACCATCACACGGGATGAAGGTCTCAAACTGCTCAAGCAGGCGGCCGGAAGCGATCTCCGGATCGGCGGAGCGCCCGATACCTTTCTTGGCGCCGGACTTCAGACCTGCCGCAAGCTGATTGATGACGGTTGGATTGGGGCGCCGGTCGCGGCGCTGGCGCTCATGGCGACGGGCGGCGGCAGACTCAACTATTACAGGGATTATCGCGGCCCGGCGTATGATATGGGCCCTTACTATCTGACGGCGCTGGTGACTCTGCTTGGCCCCGTAACCCGCGCCGCCGGCGTCACGACGATTCCCTTTCCTGAAAGGCGCCATCTGGATCCCAAAGATCCGGAGTTCGGGGCGACCTATCAGGTTGAGATACCCAGCACAATCCAGGGCGTAATGGAGTTTGCCGGTGGCGTCACCGCCACGATTACCACCATCTCCGAAGCGTCCGGATATTTCCCGCGGCTGGAGATATACGGGACGGACGCGGTCCTCACGTGCAACGACCCGAACGGTTTCGGCGGGCCTGTCTATCTGCAGCCGAGAGGGGGCGAACGCCGGGAGATGCCGCTTCTGCCCGGTTATAAGGAAGCCAACCGCGGCCTTGGCGTCGCTGACATGGCCGCCGCGATTCAGTCCGGCCGGCCTCACCGCGCGTCCGGAGAGCTTTGCTATCACGTCCTCGATATCATCCTCGCCCTCCACGACAGCTCCCGGTCCGGCCGCCACGTGGAGTTGGAAAGCCGGGTTGACCGGCCGGCGCCGTTCCTGCAGTCGCCGACCGGCAGCGGCCTGTTGGAGTAGCGCCGAGCGATCCGCGATCATCTGAGCGTATGACACCGTTCCCCGGTGTCGGAATCACCTGCGCGCGAGCAGGGAACCTGCCGCGCCACCTCGAAACCTGAGACTGATCTTATCTCTCCCTCGTTGACCGGAGCCATCTCCCATGATTATCGAACAAGCTCATCTGCCCCTCACCCGCCGCGCCCCGGAAGCGCTGGGAATCGCATCGTCCGGAGTTCTTGCCTTTCTCGACGCCGCGGCGGAGCATATCCGAGAGCTTCACAGTTTTATGCTGCTGCGGCACGGTCAGGTCGCGGCGGAGGGATGGTGGACGCCGTACGGCGCCGACGTTCCTCATATGCTCTTTTCGTTGAGCAAGAGTTTTACCTCGACCGCCGCCGGGATGGCGATCGCTGAAGGTCTGCTCTCCCTTGATGATCCGGTCGTCTCGTTCTTTCCGGAGGATAAACCGGCCCGGGTGAGCGAGAACCTGGCTGCCATGCGGGTGCGCCATCTTCTCTCGATGTCCACCGGGCACGCCGAGGATACGTTGGGCGCTCTCTCACGCACCGCGGATAGCAATTGGGCAGCGCTGTTTCTGGATAGGCCCGTTGACTACACGCCCGGCACTCATTTTGTTTACAACAGCGGCGCGACGTACATGGTATCGGCGATTGTTCAGAAGCTGACCGGCCAGCGAGTGATCGATTATCTGAGGCCGCGCCTCTTCGAACCGCTCGGAATTACCGATCCAAAGTGGGAGGTCTGTCCTCGCGGCATTAACACCGGCGGATGGGGCTTGAGCGTGAAGACCGAGGATATTGCCCGGTTTGGGCAGCTCTACCTGCAAAAAGGAATCTGGGAAGGCCGGCGGCTGCTGCCGGAAAGCTGGGTGGATGCGGCTACATCAAAGCAGGTTTCAAACGGCGACGATCCCAATAATGACTGGAACCAGGGGTATGGCTACCAGTTCTGGCGCTGTCGACATGGCGCGTACCGCGGCGATGGAGCTTTCGGACAGTTCTGCATTGTAATGCCGGATCAGGACGCCATGATCGCCATCACCGCCGGGGTCGCCGACATGGGAGGAGTATTGAACCTCGTCTGGAATCACCTGCTGCCAGCCTTCCAAAGCGCGTCTCTACCCGAAGATCCCGCCTCCCGCGA
>DASRZA010000455.1:0-6648 GCA_035686845.1 Armatimonadota bacterium
CCCCGGGCACCGTGCGTCTCCAATGCCACAGCCTGAATCCGGCGGGCGCCGTCACCGGCGTCGTGCCCACCCGGTTGAACGGCGGATGGCTCCGGCTTTCGGTGAACGGTCAGTACCGGAGCGTGTATTATCTGCTCGCGCCGTAAGGACGGAGGACGGAGGACGGAGGACGGAGGCGCGGGGTGCGAGGGTGTGAGGTGTGTGGGAGCGGGGACGTGGGGGCGTGGGTGTGCGGGTGTGGGGGTGTGGGGGTGTGAGGGGTGTGGGTGTGCGGGTGTGGGAGTGGGGGTGTGGGGGTGTGGGGGAGGGGAGGGCCCGGGGCGCGGGCGTGGGGGCTTCGATCGTGGAATGAGACAGTTTGGCGTGAATTGCCCTCGAATTGCGACGATTGATGACATTGGACGTGCTTGACATGAGATAGATTCCAGGGTTCTGAGATGGCCTTCTGTGCTCAAATGAGACGGTTTGAGACAGAAATCGGGGGCGCCGCTGAGACAAGGAGCGCAGAGCGAAAAGCAAAAGCGGGTGAAGAGAGAGCAAGAAAAGCCGGGGGTGAGGTGGCGCCACGCGGGAACCGTGGGTCGTTCGGAGCACGTGAGTCTGCGCGTAATTGGACGTCTCCCCAATTACAAGGCGGGAAATCGGGGTATCGGAAGAAGTTGGAAGTTTATTAAGTAAAAATACCTCGGGAGGGGGTGAGTCCGCTGCTCAGGCGGGGAGATGGGCGGCGCCCGGGGAGTTGCTGTTTGCCGCCGGGCGCGGGCGTGTCATGACAACTGCAGATCTTCCAGGAATTCTGAGATCGGGCGAACGCCTGTTACCAGGAGGTGATCGCGTGCGCGGGTGCAGGCGACGTACAGCAGGTGACGCTCGGTATCGTAAACTTCTTCCAGATCAGACGCGTCGGCGAGGGCTTCCATCCGGGCCTGCAGGGGAAGGACCTCATCGTCGCACGCCATGACGACCACGGAGCGAAATTCGAGTCCTTTACTGAGATGCATCGTGGCAACCGAAACCTGATCACCGGAGAGCTTCACGTCGGAATCCAACAGCGCGAGCGGTAGCCCCGCTGCCTCGACCGCAGCTCGCGCCCGTGGGATCTCCGACGATGACCGGACGAAGACGCCCATCTCCTCCGGTTTGACACCTTCTTTCGTCCGGGCCGCGAGCCACCGCGCAACGACCTCAATCTCCTCCTCCGGCGTCCCGAGCGCCCGAATATCGGGGGGCGGTCCGTTGAAGACGGAGATTGTGGCGCGCCGGTCTTCGGTAACGCCATCCACATCCGTGACTTCCGCTCCCAGCAGACGGTCGGCCTGCGCCCGGATTTGATGAGACGTGCGATAATTGATTTTGAGCGTGGCAGACCGGCCGCGAATATCCACGCCAAGCGAGCGCCACGAGAAGGGAAGCTGAAAGATCCGCTGTCCCAGATCGCCGGCGAAGAAGAGGCTGTCCGGCCGGCCGCCGCCGAGCGCCGCCAACAATCGAAGCTGCGCCGCGCTGACGTCCTGCGCTTCGTCCACGACCGCAAAGTCATAGGGTGACCGGCCACCGCCGGCAATGTCATTCGCCAACCGGCTGTAAAGATCGGCCTTCGTGACAAATCCCTGCTCGGCGAGCGAAGCTCGGACTCGCTCGAAAATCTCCCAGAGCGCCTGCCGCTGTTTCTCCGTCAACCGGGTCCGCCGCCCCAACCGCGCCACGTCACGATACGACTCCCAGGTCGTCAACTGCCACGCGTCGATGACCCCTTCCCATTCGCTCATCAGAAACGAAGGGCTGAATTTCTGGTCCGTGCTCGTCGTGGCGGCCGCGCGCACGATTTCGCCAACGACATCATCCGTTACAAGGCTGGCGCGGCCGAAACGACGTTCGTACAAGCGCCGCGCGACCATTTCCAGCGCATCCACGTCGATGCGATCGCCGACGCGAGGCTCGCCGCGAATCAGGCAGGCGATCTTCGCGCGGAGAAGACCAGCCAGGGTCTCCGAAAATGTGGTGAGCAGGACACGAACGTCGGGGTTGGCCCGTGCCAGAAAAACCGCGCGGTGCAGCGCGACGATCGTCTTGCCGGTGCCGGCCGATCCGGCGATTCGGGCCGGGCCTGCAAAATGCCGATTCACCAGATCGCGCTGGGCCGGATGGAGAAACGTCGTCCACTTCTCCCACGGGTATTCGAGGGCCCGCGCCAGCTCCTCGATATCGCTAACCATTCTGAAACGGCGCTGCGCGTCCGGGTGCTCGTAGGGATTCGCGGCGACCGGTGGACGCGGCGCCGGGCTTCCTCCCGCCGCTGCATTCACCAGCGCCTCGGAGGCTTCCGCGGGCAGGTGATCCACGAGTGCCCAGATGGTGTCCTCATCGGCGCGGCGGACGTCGTCAAGCCATTCACCGGGCACTCCAAAACCGAGCAGCTCGTCGTTGGAGAGATGGCTGAAGAGCGGCTCTTTGGCCTGAGCCGGGGCCTCAACGTATACCGGGACCAAAATTTCCTGAAAGGTCTCACGGATCTCCACGAGCTGAGCGGCGCCGGTTGTAGGATGGGTTTCCAGCTTGCGGCGTTCGGCCCACGCGTAGGCGGCGTTGTGATGATCGACGTAACAGAGGAGCAGGCTGCCCGGCGTCCGATGAACGATGAGCCGGATGTCGCTGCTGGCCCGCACGGACCAGAAATTCTTATCTTTTGCCCGGTCGAGCCGGTGGAACGCCATGGCGGGACTAGACGGGTCCAGTTGGAGGTCGAACGCCGTCGTTTTCGCCGCCCGCTGTTCATCGGCCGTGAGCCGGGCAAGACTTGTGGTAAAGGTATCCGCGATTCGAAATTCCATGTAATCATTCCCGCGTGGACGCTCCCACGGTCGATTGAACCTTGGCCCGAAAGGGAGGGGGCCGCCTGCGCTCCAGGTTTCAGGTGCCAATGTTATTCATACGGGAACGGGCGAGACCGGTGCCTCGTAGGTAATTGACGACCCCTCGCCCGTTTGTCGCGGCCGGAGGTTTGCAACGCCTTCTATAAGAACTTCTCGGGCCATCGGAAGGCATCTTCAGCATGTGGAACAGGTGTATGGCGCCCGCCGTATAGTATTGATGGCATCGACGGGGCCTGACCCTCGGCGAATTAGATGGCGGAGGATGACCCCGAGGGATCTCTGACAGCCGCAAACTCCGTCCTTTCGGAGGACTTGACGCTGACGCCCTACCGCTTCTAAACGGGGCATGTACCACTCCAGCCACGTACCGCCAGCTTAGCCTGATCCAGAACCACTTTTCGGGGAATGTTTGCGGGAGACCCCAACGACGGAGGTACAACACCCTCAGCAAAGAACATAACTTCGCTGCCACGTAATCTGATTCCGGCGCTGTAAGGCAATGTATATGATAGGCGCTGCAGGCCGCCATATAGACTCTCAATGAATGGCGCGCTGTCATAAGAAACTACCCAGGGGCGCTTCTCGTTCCCAATCAGAGTAGCAATTTCTCGATGATCGGCTTCCTGGTAGGAGTGCTCATATAGGCCCGGCCCCTTGGTAAAATACGGGGGATCCAGATACAAAAAGGATTTCGAAGGCAGACTGCAAGTATGTTTTCTTAGGAATTCAGCGGCATCGAGCTGAGTGAGGACAATTCGGCTCCGAAACCTGGCTATTTTCTCGATACGCCGTACCAGGTCTCCCTTGGAGAAACGGGCATCCAACATCCAGGGTCCGTCTTGGTTCTTACCGCCGATGACCCCTCCCCCCAAGATGCCCGATCTGTTCGTGCGGTTCAAAAAAATGGTGGAAAAGGCTAAATCGAGGGGATCGGCCGATTCCGATAATTGAACCTGCTTCTGGCGTTTCCATTCGGTGATAGTGACATCCGCTTCTCTGAGCCGCCTGCAGAGTGCTTCGTGGTTATTCAACACCGCGCTCCAGAACGCGTACACGCTACGATTCACATCATTTATGTGAATGGTAGATGCATACTCCTCGAATAGCAGCGAAAGAGCGACGCTAGCGCCACCCGCATAGGGCTCAACGTAGTCATAGCCCATAAATCCGTTCTTCTGAAATAACAGCTTAAAGTAGTTGGAAAGCTTACCTTTTCCACCTGGATATCTCAGCGGAGACGGGAAGGCGGACTGCCCGCCCGCCTTTTGCCCAGGATCGGTCACGGCCACATCGCTTCCATAAATGGCTGCAGTTCATCCCAAGCAGTGCCGAGCTCCGTAGGCTTCGGATGAACGAATCGGTTATGCACGTATCGGTTGAAGGTTGTAGTGGACGCTGCGATAACCGACTCATTATCCGCGATTTTCTGAATCGCGTCTCTAAGTTGCCGGCTGATCTTTGCCTTAGCCAGTAGATCCTCGGCTACCTCCTTCATTCGTTTGGCCAAGACGGTGTTACGCTGCACCTCCTCTGCCATGAGATTGCAATGCGTTAGGTAGTGGTCTACGCTCAGCTCCAGGAAAACACGCATCAAAACGGCGCATGCATTGGGATAATCCGAGAGCTTGATCCTTGTGAGCTCTTTGTAGATCGCGTGGATCCGCGTCGACGCTATTTTGAGAACGCAATCCTTAGGGATTGGCGTGGTTCGGTCTCCCTGCGCCGGGCGCCTGCGCTGACTCTTGCTCGTCGTGGCATTAGGCGGTGGGGTGCCCTCTCCCAACGGGACCGGGTCAGGTAGCCGAGCGGCGTTTTCGGGTGATAATTCGGTCGTTAGTGCTTCCGCGTATTTTATTCTGTCGTCCCTTGTATAGATATCGCCGACCTTTAGGCGGCCCGTCTTTAGGTCCTCAATAACCCGACTGGCTGCTTTGGCCACGTACTCTGTCGTTAGTAGCTGGTGCACCACGCCGCTCCTCAGATCAATCCCCAGAGCCTTTCGGACATCCGGGGTGCTTAACAGGCGTATCAGGCTCGTGTTAATTCCCTTTCGTGACCCTGAAGCCTCCGGCGAGAGAGCACCGAAATTAGCTACGAATTCAAGTAGTTGGCCCGCCTCGGACCGCTTCCCGTGTCGAGTGGCATATCTGTCCTTCTCTTCGGAACCCCACTCGACTAAACCGGCGCCCTCGTTTTGGCCGGTATGCCGGAGTTTTATCCAGTGCTCGGCATCCTTCTCAGATGTGAACACCACGCAGCCAAGCTCCGATAGCGGTGAAGTTGAATAATCCTTTGCCAACTGGGCGAATCGCCTCTTGCCCGGTCCATCGAATACGTGCGAGATGAGCGAAGGTGTCTCAAGTCCCTTGAGGACGGCCACTCGCCTATTCCCTTCAAGCACGACATACTGGTTCCTTGGGCCGGTGCTCGGAATAACGATTGGAAGAGCGCTCGGGTCGATGCCGTGATCAACGATGTCGCGCGCCAGCGACAGCAGCTTGTTGCCCTGCTGTTCAGCCAGCGCCAGAAGGGCAGCCTGTTGGGTTGTCTGCTCGTCCCTCAGTCGAGCATTCCCTCCGTAGAGCAAGAGGTTTGCAATCGGCACAGAAACGATCTCGTACGTCAAAATATTACCTCCCTGCGAATGACTATCGCGGAACGTTGCCCAGTGGACGCACGGTCCATACTTCGTCCCGAGCAACGTCGTGATTCGGCTCGACGGCACCGGTGCCGCGCTGACCGTGGAATCGCCCGCGTCGTGTTTGTTTGACGGCGCGCCATCGTTTGCGGGTCAACTTTCCACGGCCGTCCCCTGATCCCTTGTTCAATTGGTAGGGCCGCGCGGTTGCCACGCGTCTCTCGCTGCGCTGCAGGGCCTGCGTGGTATTCGGCCCGTAGAGCGAATGCTGAGGAGGGAATACAAGGAGGTTCTCCGGACACCCCACCACAGCCGGGCGTTCGCCAGCGGAAGTCCGTGGGCCGAGTCCGCCTCATGTATCATAGCATAAAGTCCGTGGTAGCAAGCACATCCACACTCTCCCATAGTGCGCCACGCTCGCATCGCCGTGGCGTGGTTTTAGATTGAGGACCGGTCCACCCGGAACACCTTCATGACTTCGTCGCCGAGATGGTTGATGACTTTGACCGCGATGCGGCCGCTCGCCGGTTTCTCGAAAGCTCGGGAGGTGTCGCCATAGAGTGTCGCCCACGCCTCTTCATTGATTTCGGCCTTAAGCGTCGTCTTGAGAGCGCCGTAGGGATCATTTGCGCCCAGGAAATACGCTTGACGGACGAAGAAGCTCTCTTCGTTATAATCGGTGTCGACGAACCAGCAGGCGATACCCTCGGGGCCATCGCTTCGGACCTCGCCGGTGTTGGGATGAAAGACATCCACACCGTTCACCTTCACCCGGATCTTGCCGTCTTCGGCGGGAAGGATGTCGATGTCCGGCTCACCGAAGATGACGAAGAGGTTTCCCTTCCCCGTATTCTTAAGATCCTCGGCCATGTGCAGATCGGCGTTCATTCGCGCCTTGAGCACGTGGATGCGGCCGAGTTTGTTGAAATCGGTGGTATGAGCCTCGTAGTTGAAGGCGCAGGCGATGAGCACGTCGAACCCGGCGTCGCCCGCCTCCTTCGCAGCGGCGACGAGGTCCGGGCGTGTGACGGTCCCAAACTCCGGACCGATGAAGATAGCCGCGCGCTTTTCGGGTGCGGAGGACCCCACCCCGGCGGACCCCACCCCGGCGGACCCCACCCCGGCCCTCCCCGCAAG
>DASRZA010000456.1:0-6196 GCA_035686845.1 Armatimonadota bacterium
GCCAGCTAAAGCAGCGGTAGAGGGTCCAAAACAGAAGCCCGCCGCCGCGGTTACCGGACGAAGAGGCCCTCGGCAGGCAGGTGTTAGAAAGCCCGGGCCTGGAAGGGCATTCTCAAGACAAAAACGGGATGAGACTCCTAAGCCACCCACGCAGTCCCGAACAAAAGAGGCGCGCCCTGGTCCGCACGCCCGCCGCGCCGCCACTGCAGCGCCCAAACCACCAGATGAAACGGCCCCAAAACCGGTCGCTCCGAGAACGGCCGCTCCAAGAACGGGCGGCTCAAATCCGGCCGCTCCAAGAGCGGGCGGCACGAAATCAATGGGCGCAAAACCGATCGGCTCGAAACCGAACGAATCGAGACCGGTCAGGCGGCGGGGACCGGATCGGGGTGAAGACGGCGGTAGACCTCCCGCGCCACGGCGCGGTTCATCCCGGGAGCAGCCGCAAGGTCCTGCTCGTTCGCGTCGCGGATCCTCTCGAAAGAGCCGAAATGCTTGATCAGTTCCGTGCGCCGCTTCTTACCAATGCCGGGCACGCTGTCCAACTGTGAAACCACCGCCCGGTCAGTCCGCAATTTCACGTGGTACTTTTTGGCGAACCGGTGGGCCTCGTCGCGGAGGTTTTGAAGCACAAAGAGCGCGCTGGAATTGGTGGGCAGCGCAACCCGCTCCTTCCGACCGGGCAGAACAATCAACTCTTCTCGCTTCTCCAGCCCGATTACGGCGATGCGGGCATCGGTGAACGGCGCCGGCGCCTCGACAGGCTCTTCCGGCGCGCCGGCGGCATTGGTTGGCGTGATCCCGAACTTCGCCATCGCGTCCAGCGCGCCATTAACCTGCCCGATCCCACCATCGATGACCACCAGGTCAGGCAGGCGGGAGAAGCGGGCATGCCCTTCCGAGGCGTTCCGGAACCGCCGTTCAATCACCTCACGCATGGATTGGAAGTCGTTGGGCGCCCCTGCCACCGACCGGATCTTAAACTGCCGGTAGTCTGACTTCTTAGGCTTCCCCTCCTCGAAGACGACCATTGAGGCGACGATGTCGCTCCCCTGGATATTGGAGATGTCATAACATTCCATTCGAAGCGGAGGCGCTTCCAGTCCCAGGGCGTCCCGCAGCTCGATGAGCGGTCCTTCAAGATTCGCGCGCTCCGCCTCCATCTGCGCTCTCATTTGATCCAGCGCCTGCTGCGCGTTTGCCGCCGCCATCTCCACCATGCGCTTCTTCTCGCCCCTCGCCGGCGCCTTCAATTCAACACGCCGGCCGCCCCGCTGGCGCAGCCAATCCTCGATAATCTTCATCTCCTCCACTTCTTTCTGGAGAAGAATCTCTCGCGGAATATGTGGACTGTCCACGTAATACTGCATCACAAATGAACGAATCACCTCTTCCAGATCCTCTCCGCCGGTTTCCAGGGGAAACTCCGCATTCCCTACCAACCGACCGCCCCGAATATAGAAGATCTCTGCGCACGCCCGCCCGTTATCCTTTACAAGGGCGATAACATCCTGGTCGGTGAGCGTATCCGAGATAACCTTTTGCCGCTCCATCGTTCTCTGAATGCCCTGTATCCGGTCTCGAAGCTTGATCGCTCGTTCGAAGTTTTCGCTCTCGGCCGCCGCCATCATCTGGGACGTGAGGTCCTTTACCACCCTTTCGCTGTGGCCGTCCAGAAAACGAGCGGCGCTCTGCGCGTCATCCCGGTAATCTTCGGGTGTTACTGCCTGAATGCACGGACCGCTGCACTGCTTGATGTCAAAATAGATGCACTTCTTGTCCGGCATCGGATTGCCGCAGAGCCGGAGCTTGAACAACGGACGCATCACCCGCATCGTCTCACGCATCGCGTGCGAGCTGGTGAAGGGACCAAAATAAAGATCCCCGTCGCGCCGGGCCTTGCGAGTGGTGGTGATGCGAGGGAACGGCTCAGACGTGGTGATCCGGATGTAGGGATAATTCTTATCATCCTTGAGCCGCACGTTGTAATGCGGGCGATGCTGCTTGATCAGCGTGCATTCCAGCAGCAGCGCCTCGAGCTCGCTGCTGGTGACGATCCAGTCAACGTCGGCAATCTCGCCTACCATCAGCAGCGTGCGGCGAATCACGTCTCGCCCGGTCTGAAAATAAGAGCGGACCCGGTTCTTCAGGTTCTTGGCCTTACCGATATAGATAATCTTCGCCGACGCGTCCTTCATCTGGTAGATGCCCGGGCCGTCCGGCAAGAGAACAAGTTTGTCTTTCAGAGCCATCCTGACATCACGTACCCGGCTGGAATGGAACTGATGGAGCCGGTCGGGAGGCTCCCCGTCGGACGGGATTGGCTCGGCCATGGATGACGCCGCTTCACCCTCGGGGGACGCCGGTTCGGTATTGTCACGGGCTTCGATATCGGAGAACGATTCAGTATGTGCGGAAACCACGTCGTGCAGCCTTCCATAGGAACAGCCGTGTGCCGCGACAGCGGGAGATACGTTCCCAGCAGCCGGTAGATAACGGACGTTTGCCTGATCATTATAGTCCCATGCCGGCGCGCCGGCAAGGCGCGCCACCATCCCTGACCAACCGCCCTTTTTGGGAGAGGACTCATCCGTGAACCGGCGAACCATAAGCTTCGGGAAATATCAGGGGACGTGTCTGATGGCGACGGAACATGGGGTGGCGCGAGAGGAGTGGCGCAACCAGGCCGAGCTTTGTGGCATCATCTCATTTGAGGAGATCGCGTCATCTGGGGAGCGTTCAACATGAACAAGCAAGCGTATGAGAACTGGGCAGTCCTACACCGGCGGGTCGTCGCCGGGGAGTCACTTAATGAGTCAGAGCAAGCTGCTTACGAGGCCGGGCGCCGCGAACTGGATCATGAAGATCGCATGGACGGCAATTTGGAGATGATCCGCACGCTGCGCGCCCAGATCCGAGAGGCTGAAACAGTGCAGCGGGAACTGCGAACGAAGGAACGGGAGTTGGACACCCGAATCAAGACACTGGAAAGTCGTCTGGATGAGCGAACGCGGCAGCTTCTTGGTATCGGAAGCTAGTAGTCATGGCGTATCCCCAGCTTCAGGCTGTTCGGGAGCGTTACCAGTTCTGCTGTGGTTACTGCGGTGTTTCGGAGATGGAGGTGGGTGGGGAGTTAACGGTGGACCATTTCGTTCCACTATCTGCGGGGGGCACTGACGGAATTGAGAATCTGGTCTACTCCTGTGTCCGCTGCAATCAGTACAAGGGCGCCCTATCGCCGGACGCAATTCAGCGAGGGAACGACAGGCGCTTGCTGTACCCTTTGGGGGATGATCTCTCCATACATCTGTTGGAAGACGAAGCGACAGGACGGCTCGAAGGGCTGACAATAACTGGACGATTCCATATTGAAGCAATGCGGTTGAACCGTCCCGCGCTTATTGCCAACCGCCAACAACGTCGCTTGCTCGCTTTGCTGGAGGCACGACTCGACCAAGCGGTTGCGGAGAACACCTCCTTGCGCTAGCGACTGGCTCGGCAGGAGCTTTATATCAGCCACCTCGAACTACGACTGAAACAGGGGGACGAATAAATAGTCCGGTTGGTGAGGCGGGCCGTGACCATCGAATCGGCCGCGGGAACCGGTCGGCGCAAGGTGACTCAAGGCATAGGCAGCCACTTCCCTGACCATTCCGGCGGCACCAACGAGTGGTCCGCCGCGACACTCGAACTCTAAATAATGCGCTGCAGACTTCGCGCTGAGGAGGTGAAACCGTTGAAAAGGCATTCTGTCGCCATTCCCGCAGTTGCTATCCTGGCGTTCGGCGCCTGTGGAACCGCAGGACACGCGCAAAAACCGGTGCAGCGGATTGGCGGCGCCGCGTCGGCGCCGCCTGCATCTCAAGCCCGACCGGCAGCGACAGCGACTCCAGCGGTCGCATCCGATTCAGCGGAGAAACAGGTGGTGCGGCTCAAGCCGGCGTTCGTCTCCCTCGCGGATCTGCTTAAATCGATCCATGATCAGAGCGGGCTGATGCTAAAGACGGGAGATTCGGTTCCGGAACTGCGCCTGTTCGCTGCCAGTCCCGGCGTTATTGCACAGGGTGAGCTGCGGCAGGTCCGCTTGCTGCTGACCGACGCCCAGTGGAAGTACGAATGGGCAAACCGGAAACTAAACCCCACGACCACCGAATATCTGCTCTGGCGCGCTCCGGTAGACCCGGCGAAGCGGGAGGAATACGAGCGGCAGCGCGTCCGGGATCGCTCCAACTGAACATGAGTATCAGCTCAGATCCGAACCGCTGGGATCTCGGCCCGGGCGGCGACGTGCTGCACCCTGACCAGTACGCGCCGGACGCTCAAGCGCAGATGGCAGCCGCGAAGGAGCGAGCCTCCGCCGCGGCGCTGGAGTATATTGCCCATGGGGCAAAGATCGTCACCATTGACCACTCGATGCCGCTGGAGAAAGACGAGCCTCCGCTCGCCGCCTATCTCCGCTCGTTTGCCCGACAGACCGGTCTAACCATCCTGGCTTTCTGGCCCAAAGAGGCGAAAGGTCCGCAGCAGCGGATATCGAAGTCGATCATCCGGCAGCCAGTGTCGAAGGCGCTGGACATACTCTGTAAATCGTATCAGTGTGAATGGGTGGAGCATGAGAAGATCATCCGCATCCGGTACAGCCCATCGGTCAAAGTGGCGGCCCAAACGAAGTAGGAAGGATGAACGACGAAGGTTGAGTCACGAATCCCGAAATTACAGATGCCGCGCGCCCCGCAGCCGCGCGCGGCCTGGGACCAGGTGACAGGTAGTTATGACATCACCCGGCACAAGATCCCGTGCTGGCATTACCACCCACTGTTCATCATGCCGGACGCGGGCGGAGAGCGCGAGTTCGGCCTTGAGGGCCGCGATCGCCGAATCGGCCTGGAACTCTTCCCACAAGTCGACAACGGCGTTGGACAGCCGCCGCCGGGCATCGTCCTGGCTGAGGCTTCCGGGTGGGGACCCCGATGGCGAATTTTAGCGCCGCATTACCGGCGGCAGGATCTGCGCGGTCGCACGACGCCCCTGGATCTCTTGCGATGCTAGCAGGCGCCGTTAGTTGACATCACCGCATCATGATGCTATCATGCGCGCATGAGAACAACCATCACACTGCAAGACGACGTACTGCACGTTGCAAGGAGCCTGGCGAATGCCCGGTCGATCAGTCTCGGAGACGCGATTTCGGAGTTGGTACGCCGCGGACTTCAGACCGATTCATCTCTGACGGAGGAGTCGGGCTTTCCGGTGTTTCGCGTCTCCGCCGGCGCTCGTCCGATTACTCTGGAGGACGTAAAGAGCGCAGAAGATGAGTCATGACAGTGAGTCTCCCCGATGTGAATGTGCTGATTGCTCTTGCATGGCCGAATCACATCCATCACCGGCGGGCCCGTCAGTGGTTCGACACTCATCACCAGAATGGTTGGGCGACCTGTCCATTTACACAGGCCGGCTTTATCCGCATCTCATCGAACCCGCGCATTGTGGACCAGGCCGTCACACCGTCCGAAGCGTGTCGCCTGCTCCAGCGGATTGCCGCACGTGGCAGCCACACCTTCTGGCCCGATGATCTGGATCTCGTCAGCGATCCGGAGGCCCCTCTCGGTCTTCTGGTGGGCCACCAGCAGGTGGCCGACGCCTACTTGCTTGGTCTGGCGATTCGCCATCGCGGACGGCTGGCAACCTTTGACCGAGGAGTAGCTGCGCTTCTTCCGTCTTCCTCCTCCCACGGAAGCGCCGTTGAAGTCATACCGCTGGACACGCTGTAAGAGCGCCGCGGCGCTCTCCGCGGACGCAAGATGTAGTGTCTGAGGCAGGCTGAGTAGTTTCGAAGAATGAACGATGGGCGGAAAGGATGAAGGTTGAAGTCAAAAAACCGCTTGACAGAAGGCGGGATGGCGGCTACAATAACAGAGTCCGTTTTGGAAGGGACCTGTTCCGGCGAAAGCTGGCAGCGTGTTCTGACCATGCGGCGGTTGACAAGAGAACAGAGGAGAGCAAGGAACCAAGCTTGTGAGCTTTGGGAGCATGAGGCTTTTGTCTTGTGTGAACGGAGCAACAATTCCAACATGGAGAGTTTGATCCTGGCTCAGGACGAACGCTAGCGGCGTGTTTGAAACATGCAAGTCGAACGGAGCAGTCAGCAATGGTTGCTTAGTGGCGAACGGGTGCGTAACACGTAAAGAACCTACCC
>DASRZA010000457.1:0-22138 GCA_035686845.1 Armatimonadota bacterium
GCCCATCTGAAGAGCCTCTGGAGCCGGGGTAAGCGTTACGCCGTGGTGGTGATTTCTGAAGGTGTGGAGCTGCCCGGGCATGAGGATGTGACCGATCAGAGCCGGCTTGACGCTTTCGGGCACATGAAGAATCTCGGCGAAAAAGGGCTTGCCCCGGCGCTCGCGGAGTATATCGAGAAAGAGACCGGTTATGAGACCCGGCACTCGGTGATCGGCCATATCCAGCGCGGCGGCCCGCCCACCGTTTTTGACCGGGTGCTTGCGACCCGGCTCGGCGTGAAAGCGGCTGACCTGCTGAACGAAGGTGTGTTTGGCCATATGGTCTGCCTTCAGGGAAACGAAGTTCGTTCCATCTCGCTTAAAGAAGCGACCTCCACGCCGAAGGTGGTTCCGGAAAGCCTGTACGACCTGGCGTGCCTCTTCTTTCAGTAACCGATCGGGATGATGATGGGCACAAGGCCGCGCATAGGGGCGCGAATGGATCAGGGCCATTGACTGCTCCTGGCGTGGTAGCCGCGCTGGACATAGGGACCTCGTCCGTCCGGGCGATTCTCTTCGATACGCGCGGCTTCCCGGTTCCCGGCGCCGCCGCGCGCCGCCCTCACCATCCGCAAACCGGCTCGGATGGCGCGGCGACCCTTGATCCGGATGCCCTCGTGGACGCGGCGGTCTCCTGCCTGGCCGAGGCGATTAACCATGCGCCCGGACCGCTGCTCGGAGTGGCTTCGGCCACGTTCTGGCACAGCTTTTTGGGCCTGAATCGCGAGGGCCGCGCCTGTACGCCCGTTTATCTCTGGTCTGACACGCGCAGCTTTGGACAGGTGGAAACATTGCGCCGCCGGTTGGATGAGCGAGAGGTCCACGCTCGCACCGGGTGTCGGTTTCACACCAGTTATCTCCCTGCCCGGCTTCTCTGGCTGCGTGAGACTGATCCCGCGCTGTTCCGGAAAGTGACGGCCTGGGTTTCGCCGGGAGAATATCTCTGCCTGAAGCTTTTCGGTGAGCGGCGTTGCAGCTTCTCGATGGCGTCGGGAACCGGGCTGCTAAACCAGCGGTCGCTAGTCTGGGATGCGGAGCTTCTGGAAGCTCTCGAAGTCCCCGTCGAACGGCTTTCACCACTGACGGATGAGCACGAAGTTTTGAGCCAGATGCGGGCGCCATACGCCTCCATGCTTCCGGCGCTCGCCGCGATTCCCTGGCTGCTGCCGCTCGGGGATGGCGCGTGCAGCAATGTTGGAAGTGGCGGCGTCGGCCCCGACCGCGTCACGCTGATGGTGGGGACGAGCGGCGCCATGCGCATTCTGGGCGCGCCGGTGGACGCGGCGCCCTGGGGATTATGGAAGTACCGGTTAGACCGGCGTCGCAGCCTCGTTGGTGGCGCTCTTTCGAACGGCGGCGGCGTCTATCGGTGGATGAATGACGTTCTGAAGCTCCCGCCGCTTGAACAGCTTGAGCAGTTCGTCGCTTCAGCGGAGCCGGACAGCCATGGACTCACCGTACTGCCATTCCTCTGGGGTGAGCGCAGCCCGGACTGGTACAGCCATGCCACCGGCGCTATTCTGGGTCTCACCGCTGCGACCCGGTCTGAAGAGATTGCGCAGGCGTTACTGGAGGCGGTGGCGTACCGCTTCATGCTGGTGTATCGACTTCTGATGGCGCTTGCGCCGCCGGATCGTCGGCTTATTGGCAGCGGGGCCGCGCTTGGCCACTCAAGGGCGCTGGCGCAGATGCTGGCCGACGCGCTCGGCGCCCCGCTAACATTAACGTTGGAAGCTGAGGGCACTGCGCGCGGCGCAGCGTTGATGATGTTGGAACAGATCGCCGCGCTGCAAATCGACGCGGCGCCGTTGGACGAAGGGGAAACGCTCTTCCCCGACGCGGCGCGCCATGAACGATACGAGCGCGGACTTGAGCGGCACGTCGCGATGGCAGAACGATTCCTGATGAAAGAGACGAATGCGTAAAACAACAATATTTGCGGCGCTCGGAATGCTTGCGCTGATCCTGTTCGCCGGTGTCATTCCCACCGTGATAGACGTGGAGCAGATGCCGCGCGGCGCCGCGGCGCGACCCTTACACCCGGTTGTTATTCGAGAGTGGCCCGCGTGGCCCCCCGCTCGCACAATGGGCGCGTCCGCATCGCCAGCGCTAACGGCCGCCTATAAACAGATGGCCGATTTTGCGAACCGCAGCCTCTATTCCATGCAGGACGTGGAACGGGTGATCCGGGATATCAAGGCCGGCCGGGCCACGAGCAGCGATCTCGATCTCGCCGCCCGGGCCGCGGAGGCCGCCACCCAGGATGAGCGTGACGCCCTGATGGGCCTGATTCTTCTGCCTGAGATTCGCTCGGATAAAAATGTGAACACGGCCTGGCGCCTGGCGCAGCTCGCAGCGCTCTCGAAGATAAAGGCGGTCCAGGCGTTAGAAGGCGCCGAGCCGGGTGTCATCCAATGGCAGCAGCCGGGGTACCTTGCCAGCGTTCGAACAGCCCGGAGTCAGACGGAGGAGGCGCTGGCGGCGATCCGCCGTGCCTTCGCAGAGTCGCGCCCGGGTTCCGTTCCACCCTCGCATGGGCCGGCAAATTGACGGGCGTCGAATTCACGGGCGCCCGGGTTCAGCGCGACAGCTCTTCTTTGAGCACGTCGATCTCCCGGATATCGGTCGGGTCTACGCGATTGAGAATGGCAGCATAGGTAGAGACAAAATCACCCAGAAGCATTGCTGTCAGCGTGCGGGAGAGCAGTGAGGCGCCCTGTCCCCAGATGTCGGTATGGCCGGCAGTTTCCGCCGCTAAGATCGACCGGGTGATTTCCAATCGCTGCGCGAGCCGCGGCGATTCTTGCCGGTCCCTTATGAAGACCCAACGGAGCCGCCGGTTTTGCCGGGCCGATCGCCATCCGCAAATCTCGTTATGGTCCAACTCCGGCAGATTATTCCATATTGCGTGCATCTTTGCATTCTCGTTGAACTGGCATTTCCATCGGAAGGCCGCGATTCCCGTCACGGGGCTGGATCCGTAGAAGACCGGCAGGCTGCGGCGAAGCCGGCGCGCGATCTGAACCGCCTCATTCTGATCGAGAGCTACCTCGGACCCGCACGCCGCCGCCACTTCATCGAGCCGTTCGATCGATTCTCGGATATCGGCGCTGAAATCGCGACAGAGGCCCATCCGGGAGAGCGCTACAATCGCCGGCAGAAAGAGGTACCCCAGCGCAGAACGAGGCGGCTGCCCTCCGGGAATTCGAACGCAGGAGATCTGCCGTTCTTCAGCGAGCGCGGCGAGCGCCCCACCCGTTGTAATCGGCAGAAGGCGCGCGCCGCGCGCCAGCGCGTCGTGAGTCGCCGCAAGCGTCTCCTCGGTGCCGCCGGAATAGCTTGCGGCCACGCAGAGCGTCTGCGGTCCCACGAACGCCGGGCACTGGTAATCACGGGTAACGACCACTGGCACAGCGCCGCTCTCGGCTTCTAATAGCACCCGCAGCAGGTCGCCGCCAACGGCCGAACCGCCCATCCCGAGCACCACCACGTTCTGGACGGCCGCCGGAACGGGCGCAAACGCCTCCGCTATCTCAAGCGCCTTGCGGCACTGATCCGGGAACCCCTCGACCAGTTTGAGCATTCCGCTGCGATCCACTCTCCTACTCCGAATCAGAGATTCCGAAAGGCGATCGTTCCACCCCGTGCTCTTTGTTCCGTCTTCTTTGTCTGTGCGCATGTCGATCCTTCCCGGCTGGCGTCGCCCGGTCGAGGGGTCAAAAAAACGGCCATCAACCCGTACGAGTTGATGGCCTTCGAAAACAAGGAACGCCGGATCGCAGGCCCGGCGCCGAGAGCGTGTCAGTCCGAGGTGAACGGCAGCAGCGCGATCTCGCGCGCCCGTTTCACGGCCTCCGCAACCCATCGCTGATGCCGGGCGCAGGCGCCGGTCGTGCGCCGGGGCAGGATCTTACCCCGCTCCGAGGTAGCCCTCTTGAGCTTTGCGACGTTCTTGTAATCGATGCTAACGGTTCGATCTACGCAAAACGCGCAGATTTTTCGCTTTGGCTTCTTGTAACGGTTCTGCTTCTTAATACGAGCCGGCAATACTTTACCTCCTGATAATTCCTGTTTTACTCAATCCTCGACGACCTCGGAGGGCCGCCGCAACCTGGATATCTGAGCGCCGCGAACTTGACGCACGTATAATCGGCGCGGCGCTGCGAGCCTCACGACTCGCTGAATGGATCGGCGAAGTCGTCAACATCCGGTGTCGGGGGAGGAGCTGTTTCGCCCTGAGATTCGGCAGACGCGGCGCTGCCGGACGCATCGCGAGAATCCAACAGCTCTACGTTATCCGCCACTACTTCGGTCACATAGCGCTTGATTCCATCCTGGCCGACGTAATTGCGATTCTGAACGCGGCCTTCCACGCAAGCCTTCTTGCCCTTCGATGCGTACTGGCTGACGAATTCCGCGGTCTGCCTCCAGGCGATGATATTAAAGAAGTCGACCTCTCGTTCACCCTGCGCATTCTTGATTCGCCGGTTCACAGCCAGGCCGAAGGTCGCTAACGGTGTTCCCGTTGTCGTGTACTTTAGTTCGGGATCTCGGGTAAGGTTGCCAATTAGAATAATTCGATTCAGCATCATTGTCCTCTTAAGTCGCGGCGCCCTAACCAGTTTCTATCTCATGGCTTTGAGCGCGGCCCGACCAGCAGCCGCGATTGATTTTAGATCTGTTCTACCTTGGTGATGAGTCCGCGCAGCACGGGTTCCGACAGTTTGAATGCCCGGTCGAGCTCGCTCGGCAGATTCGCTCCGCCCTTAAACGTCATCAAGATATAGCTGCCTTCACGGCGGCCCTTAATCTCGTACGCCAGTTTCCGCTTCTCCCATCGAGCGGCGTTCTCCACGGAACCCCCGTGGGTCTCGACAAACTGGCTGAACCGATCGATCTGCTCCGTGGTTTCTTCTTCCGTCAGGAGAGGATCCAGGATATATAACGCCTCGTAGTTTCTGACCATCTGTCTCCTATAAGCCTCTCCAAGGGCGCCTGACTCTTGTTTTCAGCATGGGCGGACCGTTAAAACTCCGCCCCATGATGCTCTGTCAATACATCGAGTTCCGCGACTCCAGCCGATATCCTTGAATGCCGGAAAAAATTGCGATGGCCCCGGGTCTGCTTCGACCCTTGCTTTCTGAAAGCCTCGGGTCTCGCAACGCATTCCGGAGGAAAAGTCAGCGCGGAACAAGATGCTGGCGGCTCTACTCTCAAGAGCAGAGCAGAGAGGATCTATTCTTGGGTGAATCAGAACAATGGCGCGCCAGAGCGCGCGGGTCACAATTTCACCCACCTCACCAATTATACCAGCTTTATGCGTCGCAGGCAAACGGTTTTGCGATGCTTGCCTTGACAGCTTAGGACCGAGATCGGCGTCGGGTCAATCATTTGGCCGGACGATCACTTTTAGCGTCTCGGGCGCCGGCCTTCGCGCCACCTCAAGAGCCCGGTCAATCGATTGAATTGGAAAGCGGTGTGACACCAGCTCACTCACCGGAATCTCCTGATTGAAGATCAACTGGCATACCTCGTCAATGAGGCCCATCGACGCGCTGTAGCTGCCGACCAGCTCCCGGTCGCCGGTGCAGATGGCCCCCACCCCGACGGATGCCTTTTCATCGGCCCTCGTGTTCGCGAAGAGCACCACTCGTCCTCCCCGCCGGACGGAGGCGATGGCGGTATCGATGGCCGCTGGGGCCGGTGTCGCTGCAATCGCCGCATCCGCGCCGCGTCCATCGGTGAGCGCCCGCAGCGCCGCAGGAATATCATCCCCTTCGATGGACTGCACGTCGGCCATCGCCACCGCTGCGCCGCGGCGCTCCGGTATCGGATCATACCCCACCACCTGGTATCCTTCCCTGCGCGCCAGCCAGGCGATCATCAGCCCGATGGGTCCCAGTCCCAGCAAGAGAAGCGTATCACCGGGCCGGCCGGCCACCCGGCGCACTCCTTTCAGGCAGGTATTCAACGGCTCCAAAAACACGGTATTCTCCAGCGGAACATGATCGGGCACGCGGAGAACGCCGCGGCGTACGGCTCGGTCCATCACCCGCACGTACTGCGCCAGGCCTCCGCCGGCCGGTTCGAAGCCCGCCGTGGTTGCTGTCTGCCGGTACTCCAGGCACTGGGAATCAAGCCCTCGCTCACAGTAGAAGCAGCCTCCGCATGCGACATGATGCAGCAGCGCTACACGATCGCCGACCGCCCAGCCCTCGGCCTCCGATCGCGCAATCACTCCGGCCATCTCGTGGCCGTAAACTCGCGGGCCGGGCTGAAGACCGTACTCAATCTTCTTTAGATCTGTGCCGCAAATTCCGCAAGCGTCGATCCGGACCAGGATTTCTCCGGGTCCAATCTCGGGAACCGGGATCTCCTCCAGCTCCAGGCGGCCCGGCATCCGGTAGACGGCGGCCATCATCGCGCCGGACCTCTCCCCCAACCCCTCCCCGAAACGGGAAGGGGAATTGTTGACATCGCGCTGCATTTAACCCTTCTCCATTCTGGGAAAAACGATTTCGAGGGCGCAAGAGCGCGTTCCTCTACGGGATTTTCCCGGAAATGAGAGTGAATCTTATGGAAATGATTATGAAATGGTTGGCGCCACTGATTTTGACGCTCACGGCTGCTGGCGCTCACGTGGCCGGACATCATCACCCGCGCCGCGTCGTGCGTCAGCATCACACGAATATCTATTATCCGACTTTAGGCCGCTCGTATGCTTCGCCAGGGGCGTCTAAGTCAACGTCCCCGGCGGTGCAGATGGTGCCGCTTCCTCCTCGGGACACGACCAACACAACGCCCGCTAACCTGCAGCCTCTTCCGCACCGCCCTGTAAAAGTGAGCGGCACGATAGTGCTGCCGCGGCCTCACACCGTCATTACCCATCCGTATCGAAGGCCGCCGGGAGTTCTGCTTCCGGTCATTCAGCGCCGGTCCGGTTCGAGCGGGAGGCGGGAGCGTCCGTCATATTACTATCACCGCCGTGCATATCGTCATGATCGTTATGTGCGCCGCCGCTCTGTCACGAGACCCGTTGCGCGATACCGAACACCCAATACCTAATACCTAAAACCTAATACCTAAGTCCTTCCTGATGTGCGGGATTGGGCTGATCGGCGGCTACAATCCTATACAAGATGAGCACTCTATCGATCGGAAGACGACTTGGGGAAGGAGGCGGGGCCGCCTGGAACATGGCCCTCGATGAGGCGCTGATCGAGGTCGCCTCCACGGCCGGGAAAGCGGATCCAATTCTTCGCTTCTACGAATGGGCGCGGCCGGCGGTGACCCTCGGCCGGTTCCAGGATGCAGCCGCTTCGGTGGATTTGGGAGGCTGCCGGCGCGCGGGCATCGAAGTCGTCCGGCGTCCCACCGGCGGCCGGGCCGTCTATCATGACACTGATCTCACGTTCTCGCTCATCTTTCCCGAGACGGCTCTCGGGGGCCGCTCGGTGCGCGAAACACACCGGTCTCTTATGGCGGCGATTGGCCAAGGATTGGCGCGCCTCGATCTGGAAGTTCGAGCGGGCGTCCACGACGCGCCGGGGCCGCGATCCCACACCGATTGTTTCGCTCATTCGGCTCCGTCAGATCTGACGCTACGCGCTCAGAAGATCCTGGGAAGCGCGCAGATGCGCCGCGCCGGCTGGATTATGCAGCAAGGATCGATTCGACTGTGGCCGATCTCTGTTCCCCATGGTCTCTTTCGTGACGCTCGATTGGAATGCCAGTCTTCAATTGATCTGAACCTCTTGCTCACAAAGAATGTGGTGGCCGACGCCATTCAGGATTCTTTCGGCGTTTTCTTCGAGTGTGAATGGCAGGCGGGGCCGATTCACGCCGGGGAGGGAGAGCGAGCCGCGCAGTTGGAAAGTGAGAAGTATCGGACAGATGGCTGGAATCTCTACGCGAAGGCGCCGCAAACGGGCCGGGCCCCGGTACTCGCAGCTTAGGGATGGCTGGGACTGGTCGGGAGAATATCGCTGGCGCGCCAACCGGAGGTAGGACCGATGAACTATCCGTTCGACGGGGAAGTCCTCTGCGCTCCCGATTCCTTTAAGGGCAGCCTTTCGGCCGAAGAGGCCGCCGAGGCGCTGGCGCGCGGGGTTCGCGAAGCCTGGCCGGACGCCCCGATACGGCTGATGCCGCTGGCCGATGGCGGGGAGGGATCGATCGCGATTCTGCACCGTTCCAGCGGAGGTGCATTGAGATCCGTGGATGTGGAGGGACCCAACGGCGAACCTGTGATCGCCTCATATCTGATGCTCGATGCCCGCACTGCCGTGGTGGAAATGGCGCAGGCTTCCGGGCTGCCCCTCGTGCCGGCCGGCCATCTTCGTCCCGAGACGGCGTCGACATACGGTACCGGACAACTAATACGGGACGCGCTCGAGCATGGCGCGACCCATATCATTGTTTGCCTGGGAGGCAGCGCCACGACGGACGGGGGCGCCGGAATGGCGGAAGCGCTCGGCTTTCGTTTGCTGGATGCCGCCGGCGCCGGAATCACCCGTGGCGGAACTGCGCTTTCGAAGCTTGCACGAATTGATTCGTCCGGCGTGGACCCAAATATCAAGTCAGCCCGGTTCACAACCGCCACCGATGTCACCAATCCCCTCTGTGGACCCTCCGGCGCCGCCGCGGTCTATGGTCCGCAGAAGGGATCGTCGCTCGAGGCGGTGCAGCGTCTTGAGGCGGGACTGGCGCAGCTCGCTCGCATTCTGCGCCGCGACCGGCAGGTGGACGTTATGGACGCCGCGGGCGCCGGCGCCGCCGGCGGCCTGGGCGCGGGGATGCTTGGCTTTCTGCATGCCGCAATCGAGTCCGGCGCCGAAACGCTGATGGACGCGGCAGGCCTGCCTGAAGCGCTGCGATCCGCCGCTCTCTGTATAACCGGGGAGGGACGCATCGACGCGCAGAGCGCGATGGGGAAACTGATCGCGCGGCTCGGGAAACGGTGTCAGCGCGCCGGCGTGCCGCTTATCGCTATCGGCGGCGGTGTCTCACCCGAAGCCGCTCCGCTGCTTGAAAAGGGAATTACCGCAATCCTCTCCGCCACCTCACAGCCCGGCCCTCCCCCCTCAACTGCCGCCGAGGCCGCGCAGCGGCTTCAGACAGCGGCAGCGAACGCCTGCCGGTTGGTGGGCGCGGGAGCGGGGATGGTGGGTGTGTGAGAGGGCGAGTGTGTGAGAGGGCGAGTATGTGAGAGGGCGAGTGTGTGAGAGCACCGGAACGCGGCGCCTCACACCCCGCGCCAAGCCTAACACCCAATACCTAACACCCAATACCTAAAACCTATTTACCCCTGTTCCCTGGGCTGCTTTTTGGGAAGCCGGACGCTAAAGTTGGATCCTCGGCCGTAGGCGCTCTCTACCCAGATTTTTCCAGCGTGCGCTTCTACCATGTGCTTCACCAGGTAGAGGCCAAGACCTGTGCCGTAAATCTTCTGCTTGTCCTCGTATCGCTCTCGGGCGAATTTTCGGAAGATGTTCTTTGCGAGGAACTCAGGTTTCATTCCCATGCCCTGGTCACTCACGCTGATGACAACGCTGTCGCCATCATCTCGCACGCGCACACCCACAATACCACCGTTAGGAGAATATTTCACGGCGTTATTGATCAGGTTTGTGAGGATCTGATCGAGCCGATCTTCGTCCGCCTCGATGGGCTCCAGCTCTGGCGCCTGCACCACCCAATCGTGACCCACTTTATCACTCGCCTGCTGCGTTGTCACCACCTTGTCGATGAGCGACGCGAGATCCACCGATGAAGGATTCAGCTCCAGCGCAATCCCCTGCTCGATCCGGGAAACGTTGAGAAGGTCCGTGATAAGACGCGTCAGCCGGTCGCATTCCATGTCGATGATTTCATAGAATTCATGGACCTGCTCGTTCGAAAATGTCTCATCTTCACCCTCCGTGGCGCACAGGAGGGTGGTGATAAATCCTTTGATGTTAGTGAGAGGGGTCCGCAGCTCATGCGAAACGGTGGAGACGAACGCTGTCTTCATCCGATCAACGTTGCGTATTTCCGTGATGTCCGTAAAGATTGCAACCACGCCAACCAGGTCGTTATCCTCGTATTCCAGGCCTGTCTGAGCCTGGTAGACGTTTTCCAGCGTCTCTTCGCCAGCCTGGTACGTAATGACAACTTCGTCACTCTGTTCGATGCGAAGGCTGAAAGAACGGTCGATCAACGTTCGAACGCGCTCATCCTCGATCACCTCGGTGTACATGCGATGTACGCAGTCCTCCGGAAGACTGAAGAGCGCACGGGCCGCCTGGTTTACGAGCCGGATCTGCCCGGCCCGGGAGATGACGAGAATACCCGCCTTAACGCTCTCGATATGCTGAACGAGCTGCTTCTTCTCATCTTGAAGGCGCTCGATGAGCCGCGAACCCTGGATGATCGACGCGGTATTTCGGGCCAGAACACGCAGAAGCGTGATGTCTTCCGACGAGAACTCATTGCCGAACCGCTTGTTATAGACATTCAGCACACCGATGGAGGTCTTATCAACCAGCGCTCCGTCCCGGTTCCGGTGCTCTCGGATGAGCGGCAGAACGATCATGTTGCGGGCGTTCAGAAGTCCAACGTGGTCATGCTCAGCGCGGGGATCCCGCATGGCGTCATTGACAATGATCGGCTGCCCGCTCTGGAATACCTCACCGGCGATTCCCTGTGTGGCCCGCACCCGAACGTGAGCCACGTCCTCCTGTGGAATGTTGAATGCGGGGTTGAGTCCAACAAGCTCGCCGGAATCGCTGTCAACGAGCATCAGGAGGCATTTCTCCGCCTGGATGATCATGGCGATACGCTGGACAAGGCGAGAGAGGGTCTCTTCCAGTTCTTCGCGGCTCTCCGGAATTGCCACTTCAGTCGGCGCCGACGAAACCGGCGGAGCAGGGTGATCACCCGGTTCGCGGCCATTGCCGGAGACGGGGTGTTTGTTTTTGTACTCGTCGAACGAGATCTTCAGCGCCTCGTACTTATGGACGAGTTCCTCGTAGTCCCTGTCGGAATAAAGTGACATGTATTCCTCACCTGAAGAGGCGGAAACCAGGACGCGCCGCCGGACGCTGTCTTCTGTTGCGACCGCTCTTCAGAGCGCCCGGCGCCGACTCTCTCGGAGTCCGGGCCAGCCGCTCGTTACACTCGGTCCTTTGTTTCCATAATCGGTATATGCTAAAACGGGGATGGTCTGAGATTGTAGGGTAAGTCACGGGGATCCAGTCTATTACGGCCCATTATATCACCCTTGAATCGGCGGGTCAAGCGGTTGACCCCATCTCAAAGCGCCGCGGATACCGACGCACGACCATCCGGACTGATTGGATTTCGCATTTTTCACCTATCCGTTATTATAGGCATAGACGAAGCTGTGGAGCACACTGTTCTTCTCTCGAATTAGCGATTCCAGATTCGAGTTTCGCGGCGCCGGCCGAAGACGATCAGAGTCCGATCACGAGATTGTCCCTATGAACCACCTCACCCGTCGCCTCGCGACCTAAGAGACGGTTCAGCTCGCCTGATTGGCGGCCGCAGATCATCCTTACCTCCTCAAGCGAGAAATTGACCAGCCCGCGCCCCACCTCGCGCCCCTCGGAATCTAAGATTCGCACCAGATCGCCGGCCTGAAACGGCCCGGTCGCCTCCATGACTCCGGCGGCCAGCAGGCTTCTGCCATCCTCAAGCAGGGCGCTCTTTGCCCGCGGGTGAATGACCAGGGCGCCTCGCGCCCGGCTGCCAAACGCGATCCAACGCTTACGGCCCTGCAGCCGCCGCGGCGCCGGCAAGAAGAGTGTTCCCGGTTCGCCTGGATCAACGTTCTCGCGTTCCCAGCATACCCATCTCCTGATCGCGCCGCGCAGATTCTCCGATTCTCCACCGTAGGCGATGATCATCGCAATGCCCGCGCGGGTCAGTATTCTTCCGGCCCGCAGCTTCGTGATCATCCCGCCGGTCCCCGATCCCGATCGGGCCGGACGCGCCATATTCTCCACCGCGCCCGTCACCTCCGGAATGCAGGAGATCGTCGTCCGCGGCTCCGCTGCCGGGTCGTGCAGCCCGGGGACATCCGACAGGATCACTACGAGATCGGCGTCCACGATCAGCGCCACCATCGCCGCAAGAGTATCGTTATCTCCGAAACGAATCTCGTCTACCGCTACGGAGTCGTTCTCGTTGACCACCGGGACGGCGCCGTAGCGAAACACGGCGTCAAAGGTATTCCGGGCGTTGGTATACCGCGCCCGGTCGGCGACGTCCTGCCGCGTGAGGAGAATCTGCGCTGCCGTGAGTCCCCGCTCGTCGAAGCATGAGGCGTAAACACCCATAAGGATTCCCTGTCCGACCGCGGCGGCCGCCTGCTTTTGCGGGATGGCTCGCGGGCGCTGGATTCGCAGCCGATCGGACCCGGCGCCAACCGCGCCCGATGTCACCAGCGCGATCTCAATTCCATCCTCACGAGCCGCCGCAATCTCGTCGCTCAGCCTGGCGATTATCTCGCGGTTAAGGCATCCGTCAGCTGTGCTCAGTGTAGAGGTGCCGACCTTTACCACCACTCGTTTCATGCCGGCGCGGTCCGGCTTCGCCGGCGGCGAGTAGAGTAAACTCTCTCCTCCTCAACGTACACAAACTCGGTATCCCGGATTCGCACCAGGTCGTTGTCGGCCGCGCCCGCCGTGCGCAGAGCGTCCAGCACTCCCGCCCGGTCAAGAATGCGGTGCAATCGCTCAATCGCGCTCTCGTTATCAACGTTGGTCATCGCCACCAGCCGTTCCAGACCCTCACCGGTCACTCGCCACGCGCCGTCCGGGTCACGTTGAATGGACCACTTGCGAGAGAGCCTGCGGCTGCGAGGCCCTTCGATTAATTCGCGTTCATCTTCTGGATTCTTTGATTCCAGAGATTCGCCCACTGGGGACCCGACCACGGAATCCATGATTGACGATGGCCGCGGGAGCAGCTCGCGCACCCGGTGCAGCAGTCGCTCGGTGCCCGCCCCGGTCGCAGCCGAAATCGGAAAGACCTCTCGCCCCGTCCCGGAAAGTTCATCTTGCGTTTCCCGTGTACGCTCGGGAGTTTCAATGTCGATCTTATTGAGCGCTATCAGCATGGGCAGCCGGGCGAGTTCCGGGTTGTGCGTCTCAAGCTCCCTCATAATGATACGGAAGTTCTGCATCGGGTCCTCGGAATCCCCCCCGGTGACATCTACAACATGAACTAACATTCGGGTCCGCTCGATGTGCCGCAAAAACTGCTGCCCCAATCCCAGCCCTTCGTGCGCGCCTTCGATGAGGCCAGGCATGTCGGCGAACACGCAGCTCTCATGATCACCGAGGGAGACCACGCCCAGCTCGGGGACCAGGGTTGTGAAGGGGTAATCCGCGATTTTAGGATGGGCCGCGGAGATGCGACTGAGAAGTGAGGATTTTCCTGCGTTGGGAAGGCCAACCAGGCCCACGTCCGCCATGATCTTCAGCTCAAGATCAACCTCTCGCTCCTCGCCGGGCTCGCCATTCTCCGCAAACCGCGGCGCCTGGTTGGTTGCAGTAGCGAAGCGGGCGTTCCCGCGACCGCCGCGGCCGCCGGAGGCGAGAAGCAAACGCTGGCCCGGCCTGGTCAGATCTCCCAGTTTCGTGCCCGATCCATCTCGGATCAACGTACCCACAGGGACCTTCAAAATCAGGTCCGGCGCCTGCTTTCCGTGCTTGTTGGATCGCTGGCCATGACTTCCCGACTCAGCCTTGAAGATATGTTTGTAGCGAAAATCCAGAAGAGTCGCAACGTCCGTATCCGCCACGAGATAAATAGATCCTCCGTTACCGCCATCCCCTCCATCGGGACCGCCTCGCGGCACGTACTTCTCTCGCCGGAACGTGGAAGCGCCATTGCCTCCCGTTCCCGCTTTAGCATGGATTTTGACTTCGTCTACAAACATCAGGCTGTGATACCATTCTGACGAACAAACGCCGATCCCGACGATTCTACCAGGATCCGGATTCGAGCGCCGCAAACACAAAAGCCCGCCTGAACGGCGGGCGCTATTCCAAAACGTGACCTCAAAAATGATCTACTCGGCAGGGTAGACGCTCATTCGCCGGCGCTTCTTATCGCCTTCGAACCTTACGATGCCCGCGGTCATCGCAAAGAGCGTATCGTCCTTGCCAATTCCAACATTCAAGCCGGGCTTAAACTTTGTTCCTCGCTGCCGGATGAGGATGCTGCCGGACTGGACCAACTCGCCCCCGTACTTCTTAACGCCGAGGCGCTGCGCGTTGCTGTCGCGGCCGTTGCGCGAGCTCCCGACGCCCTTCTTATGTGCCATTCTCAAACTCCCTTAATCGCAATGGGGCCAATCCCGCGCTCGACGACGCGAACCGTGACGCCCTGTCTGATTGATTAGCTTTCGTCAGCCGGTTCCGGCGTTGATTCAACGGGCGCCGGTGCGCCTTCTACCGTCGAAGATCCGGTCTCAACCGCCGCGGGCGTTTCCTCCACAGGAGCGGCCTCAACCGGCGTGGGTGATTCAGCCACAACGGCGGCCTCAACCGGCGAGGATGCCACCTCCACAGGAGCGGCCTCAATGGGCGCGGGCGTTTCAGCCACAGGAGCGGTTACAACCGGCGTGGGCGTTTCCTCCATCGCCGTTTCCTCCATCGCCGTTTCCTCCATCGAGGTTTCCTCCACAGGCGAAGGTTTGCTCTCCACGGGCGCTGCCTCGGCCTGCCGCTGCCGCCGCGGCTCCTGGCCCGGCGCCAGGATCTGCTGAATCAGCACGTCGTGGTAATGCTGCCGGTGGCCTCGCCGTCGATGATAGCCCTTCTTCGGCTTAAACTTGTAGACCACGATGCGGCGAGTCCGCCCTTGCGCCACAACCTTTCCCATCACCCGCGCCCCATCCACGCCCGGCTTACCCACAAGCAGGTCGGCGCCGCCGCTGAGGAGCGCAACATCATTCAGCTCCACGTGGGAACCAACATCGCTATCCAGCAGCTCCAGCCGCACCACGCGGTTCTCGTGCACACGGTACTGCTTTCCGCCAGATCGGATTATTGCATACATAACTCGAATTGCTCCTCGAACCGGGCTGCGCTCGCGCGCTCCGTACGAACCATGCTCCCGGCATGAAGGTACGGATAAGAAATAGGGCGTCGACGCGAACGCAGGCCCGCGCGGATAACCGCCCGGGCCTGCAGCGGCCCAGAAGATCGTTAGTCGCCAGAAATAGTTCCCCCGTTTTCGGGGGTCTGGGGGCTGCGGCGGACATTGCCGCGCCGAAATCACAAAACCTCTTCAGAAAAGCCCCCAGACAAGATAGAAGTATACTCAGGCCCCGCCCAGTTTGTCAACCGGGCGGCCACCTCCAACAACCTCGGCCATCGCTATGGAACGGCCGACGCGAACCAGCTTGGCCCGTACCCGGCGGCCGAGATACTGCCCGCCGTTTACCAGGTCCAGCAGATAACCATCCAGTCGCGCGATCGCGTGAGGGAGGTTTATCGCCGGCGTCTGCTCGACCACACAGTCTACCACCTGCCCCTCGCGATAGGGGAGGAGCTGACGTTCCACTTCCTGAAGGTCAGCCGGCGCCACTTCAAACTTCTCGATATGCAGGTTCTCGGCAACTCGCACGTAGACAGCCCGCCGAATCTCCCGCTCCAACCGATCCACATTGGCGCCCTCCGGCCCTATCAGGAACGGCGCCACTGATGGATGCACCATGATCAGGAACGCCTCATCGTCCAGATCCAGCGCCTGTTTGATGATCTCTCGCTCGGCTAAGATACTCACCGTATCCGCATTCATCGTCCGGCCGCGGCCGCCGCAGTAAGAGCAAGGCTCTGTCGTCAGTTCGCTGAACGTTTCGCCCGAGCGCTTTCGCGTCATCTCGACGAGACCGAGTGGACTCAGGTGCGCGATTTTGGTGCGGCTTCGATCTTTGCGCAGGTTTACATCCAGGGCTTTCATCACCGCCGCGCGATCCTTCGCGTTCGACATGTCAATGAAGTCTAAGATGATCATGCCGCCGATATCCCGCAGCCGGAGCTGACGGCAGATCTCGGCCACCGCCTCAATGTTCACCCTGAAGATGGTCTGCGCCGGGTTCGTCGTTCCAACGTTCTTTCCGCTGTTCACGTCGATCGTGGTCAGCGCTTCGGTCTCATCGATAGCGAGCCATCCGCCCGACTTGAGCCAGATTTTGTTCCGGAAGAGTCGCTCGATCTCGGCTTCGATCCCGAGGTATTCGAAAATGGGAACCGGATCCTCGTACAGAATGACCCGTGGAC
Organism: Armatimonadota bacterium; assembly: GCA_035686845.1. Classification (GTDB taxonomy): domain Bacteria; phylum Armatimonadota; class DASRZA01; order DASRZA01; family DASRZA01; genus DASRZA01. The sequence continues at coordinate 16,335 of DASRZA010000457.1, forward strand.
GCATCCTCGGACTGATCAGCTCCACCAGCTCGATCACCTTCTCGTATTCCTCCCGAGAGTCAATGACGAACCGGTTTACGTCTGAGCCGAAAAGATCCCGGATGATCTTGAACGTGAGGCTCAGATCACGATGCACGATGGAGGCGTGCCGCGCGCTCTTATACTTCTGCTGGATCTGTTTCCAGAGCCGCAGCAAGAACTCAACGTCGTTCCTGAGCTCCTCTTCTGTTTTGTCTTCAGCCTCGGTTCGAACGATGATCCCGAAGCCCTGCGGCCGGATCTGCCTTGCTACTTTCTTGAGCCGGTCTCGCTCGGAATCCTCATCAATCTTGCGAGAGACCCCGACGGTCTCGCCGTCGGGCATCAGCACCAGGTAGCGCCCGGGTAGACTGATCCGGGTCGAAACGCGAGCGCCCTTGCTGCTTCGGGGCGCCTTCGATACCTGTACCATGATTTCCTGGCGCGGTTTTACCAGGTCTCCAATCGAAGCGTGCCGATGACGCCGGCCGTGCGATGAATCGTCGTCGTCGTCCTCCGGCGTCACGTCCGCCGCCATCAGGAAAGCGTTCCGTTCCAGTCCGATATCTACAAAGGCGGCGTCGAGACCCTGCAGCACCCGTTCTACCCGCGCCTTGCCAATGGCGCCAACCAACCGCTCCTCGCGCTCGATATGCAGCTCAGTGAGCGAACCGGCCACCAGAAACGCAATGCGTGTCTCGCGGGCGCCCGTGTTGACGAAGATCTCCTTCCCAAGTCGCTGATCCAGCCCGATCTTGGAGAGCGCTTCCGCCTCGGCCGCTTGCTCCTCGTCACGGAATTCCGGAATCCGTGGACCCGTTGTCGCCTCAGCTTCGATCGTGCGGCGGCCATCCGTCGATGCGGGAGCAACCTCCTCCTGCTCCTCGACGGCGCTTTCATCGAGCGGAGCGGCCCCCGCGCCATTTCGGTCGCGCCGGCGGCCCTTGCTCCGATCTTTGCGGCGGCGGGACCGGCCGGCCCGCTCTTCGGCCGTTTCCGGCTCTTCGAAAGTGTCAGGCAAAGCGCCGATCTCGTCAACCAGGCTTTCCGATGGCTCGAAGGTCAATCCATCCGGACCTTCCGGCAAACTCTCCAGTGTCCCCGTGTCCTCGTCGTCCGGCCCTATCAGATCCCCCGCCCGACCGCGGAGTGTCGCGCCGCGGCCGGTTCGCGGCAGCTCGCCGCGCCGGCCAATCCGCGCCGCCCGGGAGGGCGCCCAGTCAGTTTGCGCTGCTGCTTCTTCCGGGGTGGGAGCCTCCGCCGGTTTTACCCGGAACTGAAAGCCGAGAATAGCGGGCGGACCCTGTTCACTTTCGGACGGCCCGGTTTCTCCGTTGGATCGCGCCGTGACCGGAGCGCGAGGCGCTTCGGGAATCGGGGAGACCCGGTGAGTTTGAATCGCTTCGGCAGACGGGGCGCCATCGTTTGAACCGGCGGCGGCGCGTTCAGGCGCCCTGAATTGCGCCCGCTCGCGTTCGGGAGCGACGCTTTCTTCCGCTTCTGGAGTTTTGGATTCCACCTGAGACTCAGGAATCTGAAGCAGCGTCGGGATATTCTGCGGCTCCGGACTCATTTTCGCCGCATCGGCGCCGGCCATAATCCGTTTAATCCGGACACTCCACGGCTCCCATCGAGACGGCGCGCCGGTCGGATCATCTAACGATTCCGGCGTGTCATCTCCCGCGCTCACCCCGAGGATTAACTCGTCCGGGCGTTCCCCCTTTGGAATCGAAGATTCCTCGGGCAGAAGATCCGGCGATAGACCCTCAAAACTGGCGCCGCTCAGATCATTATCCAGTGAGGATGGCTCGTGGATCGTCCCCGTTGACGCCTCTTCTTTCAGACTCAAAGACTCCGACGGAGTCAAAGACTCCGACGGAGTCAAAGACTCCGAAAAGGGCGCGGTCAGCTCAGAGTCCACCGGAGTGGGTCCGGCGTCATCAAGTTCAGCCTCAACTGAATCGTCGGGAACAGGCTGTTCGGAAATAAATGGAACTGCGTTTTCGGGGGTTTCACTCTCGGCGCCTTCTGGAGACGTTGCTTCCAGAACAGGCGCGTCATTCAATAAATCAGTTGTTGGCGCCGCTGCGGAATCGACCGGGTGATTGTCACCTGCGGTGGTCCGACGGGTATGGCGCCTGGGCGCACGCTTGCGGCCAATGGTCATGCCGCTGTCCTCCCTCCTCAAAGAATGTCATTCGAAGTTCCCAGGAGAGATATCCATTGATGGATGTTGGCGCGATCGGGGAGCGGCGCCGGCGGGCCTACCATCGAATGGCCGGCGTAGACGCAATTCCTGAAGTCTTTACCTCTGGAGCAATGGATGGCATGACCCTGGTCAAACCGCTGGCTGCGCGATAAAAGCGCACGCGAGGGTGATACATCTGCTCCAACCGGACTGCGCTCTCTAAGCCAGAGTTGATATACCAGAGGAACGGATCTGGCCTTAAGAGCGAAAACTTTAGGGTGCCCCAAAAAGCCGCTGAATCCATCGGACGGCGCCGGATGCGAAGGCAAGTGCCCTCCGCATGGGCTTACCGGACGATGTTCCGTCTCTCTCCGAAACTCGAAAGGATCGTGGCTGTTGGCACTCACCCCCGCATTATATCACAGGCGTCGGAACCTTTCAAAGAAATGTCAAACCGGCGTCGAAAAAGGAAGGGGGACGGCGGCGGAGGGCAGGGGTGAGGTACGGGCGCGAGGTGCCCGGCGGCAGACCGAGGCTCATGCCCCCCCGCCTCGCGCCTACGCGCCTCTTCCTGTCAGTTTCCCCGCGTCACGGCCTTAACCTCTTCCGGGTTCAAGACCAGGAACAGTTTGATACACCACGCGAGCTCAAGGAGGAGTAAGAGGTAATGGAAGATGTTGACGGCTCCGGCGAAGCCTGCTACCGCCGCGGTGTTAGGCGTGAACGTGGCTTGAGGCGTGCCCATCGCGCCGGGCGTGCCCATTGTTCCGGGCATTCCCATTGTTCCGGGCGCTCCCATTGTACCGGCCGGATGTACGCCGCCCGGAGGCATGGTCGCGAGGGCATGCTGGAAGGCGGCTGCCGCGGAGCTCGCCGTCATCTGACGATGAACTTCACTGCCAATGATCAGGAGGATAGCGAGAACGCAGCAGGCCTGGACCATGACGCGGCCCCATTCATGTCGACCGAGAACGCCGGCGCCGCCGATTACGAAGCCGAGCGCCACCAGTGCGGTGGCCACGGCGAGCAGCTGGCCAACGCCGCCTGCGGCCTGGCTAAGCGCGCCCATGCCAGGCAGCGTGCTCATCACTTTGACCATTACAATCCCGAGGAAGGTGAAGAGCGCGATAATGCCGCCCAGCACAATTCCTGAGATCACCCAGGCCCGAACTCCGCCGGGAAGCTCCAGCGGACCACTCTGCCGTTGACTTCCGGCGAAACCGGCCTGGTATGCAGACCCGCTGAGCGTCGGGGTTGGAGGCATCTGCCCGCCGGCCAGGCCGGGCACGCCCGGCGTGAAGATTGGGGCCTGTCCCACGGACGCAGGCTGCTGGCCGTAAGCCGGCGGCGGCTGCCCGATCATCGGGCCGGGCGGTGGCGCAAATGATCCTGGGGGCGCTGGCTGCCCGGGCGCTGGCGGGCCGAAACCCGCCTGAACCAGAGTAGGGCCGCCGATTCCGGGCGCAGACCCGATTCCAGGAACCCCGCTCCCGCCTTCCGCCGGAGCGTCGCCAAGCTGGCGCAGCGCCTGCGCCGCCCTCGTATACGCCGGATCGAGCTGCAGGCAGATCCCCAGCTCTTCTCGAGCCTTTGGCGTGTTCCCAACCGCCAGAAACGCCTGAGCCAGGTTAAAATGCGGCTGCGGCAGATTGGGCCGTTGACGTACGCACTGCGTGAACGCATTCGCCGCCTCTTCAGGCTGTCCGTTCTGCGCGCAAGCCACGCCCAACGTTTGCCAGGCGTCATAATTCGTGCTGTCTCGCGCGGTCAGGTCTCTCGCCATCTGTATGGCGTCCTGAAATCGCTTCTCCTTGAGAGCGGTCTGCGCATCCTCAATCGTGGGGGGCATATTCCCATCAGGAATCGACATGATCTGAGATCCTCCAAATACCGGCCGCGCCGTTTCTGGAATCTTTAATTCCAGACCTTAGCGGCGGAATTGCCGGCGGCTCATCGATACACCTTCTATCTTCCATTTTTTGCGATCACAACCCGTCCGACGGGCGCCGGAGACCCGGGTCGGCTCAAAACGGATGAATTCGCCGCCGCGCGAGAAATTCCTTTACACCCGATCTGTCGCAATAATGCGCTTTACAACGTGAACGGTATGGTTGCGTTCCCAAATTCCAGTGGACCGGGGAGACTGGTGGCGCCCATGAGGTACCGGTCGACGTGATGAGCGGTATGGCGCCCTTCGGCGATGGCCCAGACGACCAGGCTCTGGCCGCGAGCCATGTCGCCGGAGACGAAGACGCCTGGCACGCTGCTCATCCGATTTTGATCGGATTTCACCACCTGGAACCGGGGATTCAGCGCGCTCGGGCCCAGTTCGACCCCCAACTGCTCAATCATTCCCTCTCTCTCCGGGCCGGTAAAGCCCATCGCCAGCAGTACCAACTCCGCGGGCTCGATCTTTTCCGATCCCTCCACTTCTTGAAAGGAGGGCCGGCCGTCTTTCATCACGCTTTCAACGTGAACCGTGCGGAGCGCCCGAACATGCCCGTTCTCATCGCCTAAGAACTCCTTGGTGCTGATCTGAAACTCTCGCACGTCACGATGATCCCATTCCTCGTGGGCCGGCTGGCTCCGGTTCGGAAGCGTAAAGAGAAACTGCGGCCACGGATTCGAAGTGGCTCGCCGGTCCGGATATCGAGGGATAATCTCGAACTGCTGAACGCTCTTGCAGCCCTGCCGGATAACGGTTCCCAGGCAGTCGGCGCCGGTGTCGCCGCCTCCGATGATGATGACGTTTTTCCCCTCGGCCGAGATAGCGCCCTCGACCGGCTCTCCCAGCGCACGCCGGTTGCCATTGGGCAAGAACTCCATGGCGAAGTAAATGCCCTTGAGCTCACGGCCAGGTATGGGCAGATTGCCCGGCGTCGTGGATCCACCGGCCAGGACCACTGCGTCGAATTCGGCGGATAGCTCCCGGGCATTCAGATCCTTACCAACATTGACTCCGGGCTTGAAGATAACACCCTCGCCCGCCATCTGTTCCAGGCGGCGGTCAAGAAAGCGCTTCTCCATCTTGAATTCGGGAATGCCAAATCGAAGCAGACCACCGATGCGATCGGCCCGCTCGAATACCGTTACCGCATGTCCGCAGCGAGCTAATTGCTGCGCGCAGGCAAGACCCGCCGGACCCGATCCCACAATGGCGACCGATTTTCCGGTTGGTTTATCCGCCGGTTCGGGCTTCACCCAGCCCTCACGCCAGGCTCGCTCGACGATCTCAAGCTCAATCTGCTTGATGGTTACCGGATCCGAGTTGATGCCAAGCACGCACGACGATTCGCACGGCGCCGGACAGAGGCGCCCGGTAAACTCCGGAAAATTATTGGTCGCGTGCAGCCGATCCATCGCCTCCCGCCAGAGGTTTCGGTAGACGAGATCATTCCAATCGGGAATAATGTTGCCGAGTGGACAGCCCTGGTGACAGAACGGAATTCCGCAGTCCATGCAGCGCGCGCCCTGCACCCGGAGGTTCTCTTCGGGTGCATGGTAATGGACCTCGTGCCAGTCGTGGACGCGTTCCTCCACCGGCCGATCGGGCGGCAGCTCGCGCGGGAACTCAATAAATCCGGTGGGTTTACCCATA
>DASRZA010000458.1:0-15922 GCA_035686845.1 Armatimonadota bacterium
TTTGAGCAACTATTTCACGCCGACTATTCACCGACCGACCTCCTGGCGCTGAACCAGTGGGCAATCAATATTGGCCGACGGTGGACTCAGAATGACCTTACGCTGAATGACGCGCTCATGGCAATGCCGAGTTACTCAAAGTTTCATCTACTGTTCGCTGTCCAGGCATGCTTTAGTTTTGGGAGTGCACAGTCTGACAAGGTTCCTGCTCCCTCTGCGACTCTCGGGATTCTTGCTGATGGACAGAAGGTGGATGCCATTCTTACGATGGCAGCGAACTGCTACAACGCGGCATTTGAGAACGCCAGAAGTGAGATTGGCTCACTGGGCAGGGTGTTCAGTCCGCCGAACTGGCTGAAATCCAAGGACAGCGTCCTGAAGATACAGGCTGCCGCCAACATGTACCTGGGCATGGTGACGAATATGCCCGGCGGGCAGGAACTCAAAAGCGCGCTGGTATCATCAGCGGACAAATTCATGTTGCGATGGTCTGCTGACTGAGGGTCTATGAATTCTCTCGATGCCAAGCTGAATCGTGTTTCAACGGTGAGGTCGCTCGCAAGGACCTTGTGCATCGTATCAAGAAAGGCAAAAATACTCCGACGTTTGTGCTTGAATTCCTCCTTGCCCGCTATTGCGCCAGCGATCACCCCGCCGAAATTGACGCTGGAATGGAGGCGGTGCTTACTACGCTCCAGGAGAACTACGTTCGGCCCGATGAAGCGAACGCGGCCCAGTCCAGAGTGGCGACCGGTGGGCGCCATCGCTTTATCGACAAGGTGCACGTTCTCTCCCTCGAAACCGAGTAGCGCCACTGGGCCGCGCTGGAGAACTTCAACTCGTAGGGGATCGCGATCGGGCAGCGTGCTGTTAGCCCCGCCATCCTCCGCTTCCGGGGTTGAGCGCAAAGGCCCGCACCCCAACTACGGCCGCTTCGCGGTCCCTTGCTTGCGTGGGGTCGGTGGTGGCTTTCTATGTCAGCCCTCGAAATGGAAGCGAGACGCAATCATACCAGTTGCTGATTGGCGATCTCCACATGACCGGCGAGCGACAGTAACAATGAGGAGAGCGAGAACAATGAACGAGATGAAGAGCGGCTCGATGGAAGGGGATGGAGGAGATTCTCCCTCCCAACGGATCGATGCGAGAATCAAGGAGCTGAGTGATTGGAGGGGCGAGGCGCTCGCTCGGGTCCGATCGCTCATCTTGCAAGCCGATCCCGATGTGGTCGAGGAGGTGAAATGGGTAAAGCCGTCCAGCCCGGCAGGCGTCCCTGTGTGGTCACACGCTGGAATGATTTGCACGGGTGAGACCTACAAGGACAAGGTGAAATTCACCTTCGCCAAAGGCGGCTCGCTGGAGGACCCTTCAGGCCTATTCAACTCCAGCCTCGAAGGCGCCACCCGGCGCGCCATCGACATCCACGAAGGCGACAGGGTTGATGGCGAGGCGTTGAAGGCGCTCATTCGCGCCGCGGTGGCGCTGAACACGTGCGCCGCCGGCCGGCGGACGGGTACGCGATCATAGCCAACCGAGAGGAATTTGAGATTGTGGCCCGGGAATAGTTAACGATACGCCGCGAACGCAAAAAACAACCTGCGGAATCTATCTCTGCGCATTCAGAAGCGCAGAATCAACGCCATTACCGACTTATCCGGCAGAACTCGTAACTCGGAGTTATACACACCGCATGACCTTCCTGTGCTACAATTCGGATTATGACATCTATCAGCGTGGACGAAGCGCGAAAAGACCTGACGGGCTTGCTGCACCGGGTGCAGGCGGGCGAGGTTCTTGTCATCACTGAAGACAATGAGCCTGTCGCGGAGTTGCGGCCGGTCGCTCCGGGCGCGCGAGGGCCGCGTCCCTCCGGGCTGTGCGCGGGCGAGTTTGTAGTTCCCGACGGATTTGATGACCCCTTTGACCTTGACTTATGGGGAACTGGATAACCTTTCATCTCTATTCAACTCCAGCCTCAACGGCAATGCCCAGCGCGCCGTCGAGATCCATGAAAGCGACGCTGAAGTGATGATTGGCGGCGCCAACAGTGATCAGAACCGGCGTGCCGGCGTGATGGAGTGAGAACAACCGCGGGTGACCGAACGATCTGCGGAGGGCGTGACGATGGCGGCAAAGAAGTTGAAGCCCGAGGAATGGGCAGCGTACCTGGAGCTGTATAGCGAGGTGAACCGACGACTCCGGGCGCAGCTCTGGTTCGCCGACGGCTGGGAGACGAAGATCGACTACCTGAACCCGGACAAGCCCCGGGGAGTCTGGATGGATCTGATCCGGAAGGACTGGTTCGATGGCGCAATCCACCTGGAAAGCTGGGTGAACCAGGGTCGCCTGGAAATCGGTACGAGCCCGGTGGCGCTTCACTTCGAAACCGTCAAGGACAGGCACGGCGTGAACCGGAACGCTCTGGCCGCTTACCTACTGGAGCGAAAGGGGCAGGAGGTCCGGGAATGGGAAGGCTACACTGTCAGATCTGACTATTCCCAGGAGCCAATCCGCACGACGGTGGCCTGCAATCGGGAGACTCTGGTGGAGAACCTGGAGCGCGAATTTGTCCGGCTGCACACCCTGGGCGCGGTGATCGACGAGGCCATTGCCGCACAGCGCGATTGATCTGAATTCGCGCCGCAGGCCAACTAACCGATCCTATGCCGCGCCTCGGTCTCAACGGTGATCCGGCATTCAAGCACTCTGAAGCGTTTTCGTTCCAGGTCGCAACCGCTGATCAGAGCGAAACGGATCGCTACTGGGACGCTATCGTCGGGAGCGGAGGGCAGGAGCAGATTGGCGCAGATCGACTATTCGCAGACGTGCTGGGACGATCATGTGGCGCATCTGAAGCATCGCGCCTGCGCAGCAGCATAGGTTGATTGTTGTGCCCCCGGGGCCCCATCATTCGATGGATGCGGCTATCCTATGGCTGAACATCATTCGGGAAAGGAGATCACATTCAGTACACCAACCTGGGCCGGACCACTCTCAAAGTCAGTCGGTTCTGCCTGGGCACGATGAACTTCGGGCCGCAAACCAGTGAGCCGGACGCGTTCAAGATCATGGACCGCGCCTTAGAGCTTGGGGTCAACCTCTGGGACACGGCTAACGTCTATGGCCGGACCCGCGGCGAAGGGGTTACAGAGCCAATCCTGGGTTGCTGCGCCGGCCGCTGACGCCGGCAGTTTCCGTCCTCGGTCCGGGGTGGTCGGTGGTATAATGCAGCCAGGGGTAAAGCGTGCGATTCTTCAACACCGCTGGTCCGGTCCGACCGGACATCCATTACTGTATTCCGCCGTTGGAGCGCTGGGACCTGGAGGCGGTGCTCTCGCTCATCAAACAGCAAAAGTACTTCGTCCTGCACGCGCCCCGGCAGACCGGAAAGACAAGCTGCCTGCTTGCCCTCGTCGAATACCTGAATCACCAGGGCGAACTTCGGACTCTGTACGCCAACGTGGAGGCTGCCCAGGCTGCTCGCGAGGACCTGGTCATGGGCATCCGCACCATCGTGGAATCTATTGCCTATGGGGCTCTGTCGGATCTGCAGGACGTGGAGGCCGAGCCGCTGGCCGGCAATATCATCGCTTCGATCGGCCCGGCTACGGCGCTGACGCGCTTTCTCGCTGCGTGGTGTACGTCCAGTTCGAAACGGACGATGCTGACGTTAGATGAAGTCGATGCCCTTGTCGGCGATACGCTCATCTCACTCCTGCGTCAGCTCCGATCCGGATATCCCAACCGCCCGAAGTCCTTCCCGCAGAGCGTGATCTTATGCGGCGTGCGGGACGTGCGCGACTACCGCATCCACTCTTCTTCCGAAAAAAGCATCATCACCGGCGGCAGCGCCTTTAATATCAGGGCAGAGTCGCTTCGGCTGGGAGATTTCAGCCGGGAGGAGATGGAGCGACTTTATGCCCAGCACACGGAGGAGACCGGGCAGCTGTTTCAGCCGGAAGCTCTCGACATCGCCTGGGATCTGTCGTGCGGTCAGCCCTGGGTCGTCAACGCCCTCGCCTACGAAACTTGCTTCCGGATGAAGGAAGGCCGCGACCGCTCGCTGCCCATCACCGGCTCCATGATCGAGCGGGCTGGTGAAAACCTGATCTTACGCCGTGAGACGCACCTCGACCAGCTTGCGGACAAGCTCAAAGAGCCACGGGTCCAGCGTGTGATAGAGCCGCTGCTCGCCGGGGAAGACCTGGGAGACCAACCGGGCCAGGATGACATCGAGTACGTGATCGACCTGGGACTCATTCGACGTGGTCCGTCCGGGCTGGAGATCTCGAACGGCCTCTACCGGGAGGTCATTCCGCGCCAGCTCACCTTCATGACCCAGATCACGTTAGAGAGCGTGGTGCCGACCGCCTGGTATATCCGCTCGGATGGCAGCCTTGATATGGAGAAGCTGCTTGGTGGCTTTCAGCAGTTCTTTCGAGAGAACTCAGAGCACTGGTCGAAGCGGTTCGAATACCAGGAAGCGTGGCCGCAGCTTCTGCTGCAGGCGTATCTGCAGCGGGGGGTGAATGGAAGAAGGCAGGTTCATCGGGAATATGGCCTGGGCCGGGGTCGAACTGACCTGTTAGTCGTCTGGAAAGAGCAGCGGTTCATCTTAGAGTTGAAGGTCATCCGTCAATCTCTGGAGCAGACATTAGCGCAGGGACTGGAACAGATCGCATCTTACATGGACCGACAGCAGATGAGCGAGGGTCACCTGATTCTGTTCGACCGGACGGCCAGAAAAGCGTGGGATGAGAAGGTATTTCGGCGCGAGGAGAAGATCGGAGGCAAGCGCGTAACCATCTGGGGCATGTAGCTCGACATTGGCTGGAACTCCAGGGTGCGGTCAGGAACACGCTCGGTCGGTGTGAGTTCGCCGTCACGGCGCTTCCGTCTCATAATCATTCGGCGAATCTACTGTATAATGTTGATGGATCTGGCGGCCCGCGGCGCAGAGGCCTTTGATGTTCGCGGATCGGCAGAAGTGGTTTCCGGTCTCCCGCGCCTCCTTGAGTCCTTAATCGTGTCTGTCGCCATCATCTCCAATCTCACCGTCCGTTATGGGTCTAAGACCGCGATCTCCGGTCTCACCGTCGAGGTACCGGAAGGCTGCGTCGGACTCCTGGGACCGAATGGCGCCGGGAAGACCACGCTGTTGAAAACGCTCATGGGTTTCATTCGGCCCGGTGGCGGCGAAGCCACGGTCCTCGGGCGCAGCGTCGCCCGCGAGGGACTGCTCATCCGTCAGCAGATTGGCCTCATGCCCGAGCTGGACTGTCACATTCCCCGTATGAATGCCGTTACCTTCGTGGCGTATGCGGGTGAACTTTCCGGGATGCCGCCCAACCAGGCGCTCCGCCGGGCCCACGAGGTGCTGGAGTACTGCGGCCTCGGTGAGGCCCGCTACCGCGATATTGAGACCTACTCCACGGGCATGAAGCAGCGGATCAAGCTGGCCCAGGCTCTCGTGCATGGGCCGAAGCTGGTGCTTCTGGATGAGCCAACCAATGGGCTGGACCCCGCGGGCCGCGATTCCATGCTCGACCTGGTACGGGACATCTCTCACGCCAAGGACGTTAACGTGATCGTCTCCTCCCATCTCCTGCCCGACATCGAGGGCGCCTGTGACTCGGTCATCGTGCTCCGGAGCGGCGAAGTGGTTACCCAGGGCAGTATCGAATCCCTCCGGGCCACCGAAGGACTCCAATTTGAAGTCGAACTAAGGGGGCCTTCCCCGGAGTTCCTCGCCGGGGTGAAGGACCGCGGCGTAACAGTCGTGCGGGAATGGGGCGCCCACAGCCTCCTCTCCCTCCCAACCGACACGCCCAACGTTGCGGCGCTCCTGTTTGAGACCGCCCGGGAAGCCGGTACCCAGGTCCGGGGTTTCTGGCCCGCGCAGCGATCGTTGGAGGACGTGTTTATTGGAGCCATCGAATGATCGACGCCTTCGATCTAACGCCCGTGGATCCGGCGCCGGCGCCGGCGCAAGCCCCCTCACCCATCGCGGATGTCAGCTACAGGAGCTATGACGGTCCACTTCGCAGGCATGGCGCCCGCTGGTGGGTGATCGCGCTCGCGGCCGTACGACTGGTGCGACGGAAGCCGCTGTTCTGGGTGATCGCGGCCCTGTCGCTCTGGCCCTATCTCTGGGGCGGCATCACGCTGTATCTCCATTCCCAGGTTGGCGCCGCCGGCGCCGCCAATCCCTTTATGGCCGCCCTCCGCAGCGAGAAGTTCGCCCTCACGTTCTACCATGCCGTCGACAACCAGGGGTTCCTCCTCTTCCTTCTCTGCCTGGTGGTCGGCTCGGCCGCGATCGCTGCCGATATTCGCACGAATGCGCTCCAGGTCTATCTCTCTCGCCCAATCACCAGAGCGGATTACCTTATCGGAAAGTGGACCGGGATCTTTCTCCCGCTATACGCTGTCGCCGTCATTCCCTCGCTTCTCCTCTATGTGGGTGGTCTGCTGGCCTTTTGGAACGATGGTTTCTGGCAGGAGGATCGACTTCTGGTTCTCCGGCTGCTGATCGCTTGCGCTATTCCGGCGATCATACACGCCAGCCTCATGCTGGGATTCTCCGCCTGGTCCCGCAGTCCCACAATGGCGGGCGCCCTGTATTCCGGCCTTTACTTCGCCAGCTTCATCATCGCAAGAATCATCTGGCACGTCGTCTATCATGGCAACATTCAGCGGGGCGTGCTGGTTCGGAACCTCTCCCTGGCCGGCGTCATCAGCAAGCTGGCGCAGCACGCGTTCCACGTCACCGTCCATGCCGACACCTTCAACCTTCGCACCCACCGTATGGTGATTGTGGATCAGCATGCGCCTTCACTGGCAATCCTGGCCGCCATCGCCGCCGTCCTGGTCCTGCTGGGAATCGCAGCCGCGCGTACGCGTATCCGGGCTGTGGAGGTGGTTCGGGGATGATCACTCTCGATCACGCTTCCCGCTGGTACGGCCAGGTCATCGGCATCAACGACGTCACCTGCCAGATCACCACGGGCATCACTGCCCTGCTGGGTCCTAACGGCGCCGGAAAATCCACGCTAATGAGGCTCGTCACCGGCCAACTGCGTCCCACCACCGGCAGGGTGACCGTATTCGACCGGAAGCCGTTCGCCAATCCCGCGGTCTTCCGGAAGCTCGGCTACTGCCCCGAGATTGAGGCCAGTTATGACGACATGACCGGCCGCGAATTCGTCACCATGCTTGCCGCGCTGGGAGGCGTCGGTTCTAACCGGCTGAAGGATCAGGTTGCCGAGACTCTCCAGCAGGTTGGCATGGCCGAAAACGCCGAACGGAAAATCGGTGGTTATTCCAAAGGGATGAGGCAGCGCATCAAGCTCGCCCAGTGCATCGTCCACGATCCGGACGTCCTGATCCTGGATGAACCGCTGAATGGGCTGGACCCGGTGGGTCGCCGGGACATGGCCGCGATTCTCACTCGACTGGCGGCCAGCGGAAAATGCATTCTCGTATCCAGCCATATCCTTTACGAGGTCGAAGCCCTCACCCACAACATCCTTCTCATCCATCGGGGCCGGCTTCTCGCCCAGGGAAACGTCCACCAGATCCGGTCCCTCATCGACGCGCATCCCCACCGGATCAGCATTACGGCTGAAGATCCCCGTCGGCTCGCCCATCATCTTCTGGACCTCCCTTACGTGCTCAGCGTTCGCTTCGACGCCGCTCGCGCCGGCTGGCTTGAAATCGAAACCCGGAGCCCGGAAGCCTTCTACGGTCACTTTCCCGATCTGGTCGCGGCGGCCAACTGCCCAATCTCGAGCTTCGAATCGCCGGATAACAACCTCGAGGCCGTCTTTCGCTATCTCGTTGGAGAGTAACCGATCGCCATGCCAGACTTGTATCTCCTCAAAAGCGCCCTGCGCGATCTTGTGCGGGTCAAGAAACTGTCAGCGGCGATCATTCTCGCCGTGCTGCCGGCCCTCATCGCGCTCGCCTGGCGCCTGGACGGCACGCGCCATGACGTGGATCTTCACGCCGCTTATGATGCTCTTGAAGGCGCGCTGGTCTACGGCTTCGTGCTCGTGCTGCTCTCGGTCGTCTTCGCCACCGGCGTCGTCACCCAGGAGGTGGAAGGGAAAACTATCTCGTACCTGCTCACCCGCCCGGTCCCTCGCTGGCGAATCCTGCTCGACAAGTTCGCCGCCGCGCTCATCGCCATTATCCTCACCACTTCGGTCGCCAGTCTGCTTTTGGCGCTCGTCACCTATGGCCCCGCCGACCTGGGAAAATCGCACCTTGCACGGGACCTCGCCATCTTGCCGGTTGGGGCGCTCGCCTACGGATCGCTTTTCCTCTGGATCGCGACCTTCCTCAACCGTCCGTTACTGATCGGCCTCCTTTTCGCCTTTGGGTGGGAAGCCTGGGTACCCTCGCTCCCCGGCAGCTTCCAGAAGATATCGCTCATGGTCTATCTCCGCGCCCTCGCGCCTCATCCCCAGCCGACGGGCGAATCGGCTGACCTCAACTCGTTCCTGGCAAATACATTGGCCCCCGCGGCCATCTCTCACACCCTCGCCCATTGGGTGCTTACCGCCATCATCCTCCTTGCCCTGGGCCTGGCGATCGTCACCTTTTCTCATCGGGAATATCTCGCCCGCGAGGACCTTGACTGATATTCCAGATAGATTTGAGCTCCCATGCCCTGAAGCTGGCCGGACGGTCGCCTCCAGGTTGAGCCTCAGAGAGACCCGCCCATGAGATTAAGCTGCAGACTGCTGAGCGCAGCACTCCTCTGCTTCGCCCCGTTTAGCCAGGGCGACTGTCAGATCGCCGCTCCCGGGCCGCCACGTGACGCCATCCTGCCGCCGGGTGTCGCCGCCGTCTGGGATCTTGATCGGGCTTACCGGGATTCAACGCCCACCCGTGAGCGGATCTGCGTCAATGGCCTCTGGCGTTGGCAGCCCGCTTCGCCGGACGCCAACACGGTTCCAACCGGGGATTGGGGCTACTTCAAGGTACCGGGCTGTTGGCCCGGTATCACGGACTACCTGGAGAAAGACTGCCAGACGGTCTTCCGGGCGCCCGCGTGGAAGAATGCAAATCTACACGACATCACCGCCGCCTGGTACCAGCGAGAGATTACGGTTCCGGAGAATTGGGCCAGGCGAGAGATCGTTCTCAGCGCCGATTATCTGAACTCCTACGCCGTCGTCTACGTAGATGGCCGGAAAGCGGGGGAGATGCGATTCCCGGGAGGAGAGACCGACTTGACCTCGCTCTGCCCTCCGGGCAAGCATACCCTCAGCCTGCTTGTGGTGGCCTTGCCGCTGAACGCCGTCATGCTCGCTTACGTCGACACCGGACGGGCGAGTGTGATGAAGGGCAGCGTTCCACGTCGCGGACTCTGCGGCGACGTGTTCCTGATCGGAAGGCCGACCGGCGCTCGCCTGGATGATCTCAAAGTGGACACTTCGGTGCGCAAGTGGCAAATCACGCTCTCCGCGGCCCTGAGCCATCTGACGCCGGGCGCCCATTATATGCTCCGTGCCCGCATCAGTCAGCATGGCCGGCCTGTAAAGAAGTTTACCAGCCAGCCGTTCACGGCTGCCGATCTCACGGACGAACGCTTCACCTTCAGCGCCGGGTGGAAGCCTTCCGAACTCTGGGATACCGATACGCCGCAAAACCAGTACGATGTCAGGGTCTCGCTGTTGGGCACAGCCGATAAGCTGCTGGACGTCGGCTTCAGCCGCCGCTTCGGGTTCCGGGAGTTCTGGATAGACGGGCGGGATTTCTACTTGAACGGGTCCCGGATCTTCCTTTCAGCCGTCCCGATCAACAACGCTCAGATTGGCGCCTCGCGGGCCACCTACGACGCCGCACGCGAAACCATGGAGCGGCTGAAAACCATTGGCGTCAATTTCGTCTACACCGGAAATTATGACTGCGAGCCCGGTTCGTACCTCAGCTTCTCGGAAATCTTGAGGGCGGCGGATGATGAGGGGATGCTCGTCTCTTTCACCCAGCCGCACTTCAGCGCCTACAAGTGGACGGCCCCGGATGCGGATCTAACGAACGGCTACGCCCACGACGCGGCGTTCTTTGTGCGGGCGGCCGAAGACCATCCATCCGTTGTCGCCTATGCCATGAGCCACAACGCGCTCGTCTACAACGAGGATCGGAATCCGGACCTGATCGATGGAATCTACAAAGATCCGGGCCAGCGGGCTTCCAATAACGCAAAGTACGCCTTGCGCGCGGCGGCCATCGTCCACCACCTCGACCCGGAGAAGATCATCTACCATCACGCCGGCGGCAACTTTGGCGATGTGGACACCATCAACTTCTACACCAACTTCACGCCCATACAGGAGCTCGACGACTGGTTCGAGCACTGGGCCACGAAGGGCGTGAAGCCGCTCTTTCTCTGCGAGTACGGCGCCCCGTACACCTGGGATTGGACCATGTACCGCGGCTGGTACAAGGGGCAGCGAGAATGGGGCAGCGCCCACGTGCCCTGGGAGTTCTGCCTGGCGGAGTGGGACGCCCAGTTTCTGGGTGATCGGTCCTATGCCCTCACGGACATGGAAAAGGTGGATCTCCGGTGGGAAGCCGCGCAGTTCCGAGCCGGCAAGGTCTGGTATCGATGGGATGAGCCCTACAACGTCGACTCGCCGTTGTTCGATGACCGGCAGGAGGTCTTTGGTCGCTACGTGACCGATAACTGGCGCGCTTTTCGGACCTGGGGCGTGTCGGCTACGAACCCCTGGGAGTACGGAGAGTTCTGGAAACTGCGGCCCGGCGTTGACCGCTCGCGTAAGGATCTCAAGGTAGACTGGAACAATCTCCAGCGCCCTGGTTTCAGCCCGGATTATATCGATCAGCGGGTTGACGCGATGGACCAGTCGTTCAAGACTACCGACTGGATTGCCGGCGCATCCGTGAAGGCGATGATTCGCAACAATCAACCGCTTCTGGGTTATATCGGGGGGAAGGCCGGGACTTTCATCAGCAAGGATCACAACTTCGTCCCCGGAGAAGCGGTCGAGAAGCAGCTCATTGTCATCAACGACTCACGGTGGCCGGTCACGTGTGACTGCCAGTGGTCCGTCAACCTGCGGCGCCCGGTTGGCGGACAGAGTCGCGTGTCCATCGCAGTGGGTGACAAGCGGTTCATTCCGGTGAAGTTCACGCTTCCAGCCAGGCTGGCGCCCGGCAAGTACCAGATCTCGGCGACGTTCCAGTTCTCGACCGGAGAGATCCAGCGAGACTCCTTTGCCATCAACGTCATGGCGCCAGTCCCGCCTCTCAAACTCAACGGCAGGATCGCCCTATTCGACCCGAAGGGCGAGACCGCCGGCCTGCTGACGAGCCTCCGCGTTCCCTTCGACCGGGTTGAAAGCACGACTGATCTCTCCGGCTACCGGGTCCTGGTGATCGGCAAGGGAGCGCTAACCCTGGATGGCCCCGCGCCCGATCTGAAGCCGGTTCGGAACGGGCTTAAGGTCATTCTCTTTGAACAGACTTCGGAGGTCCTGGAGAAGCGGCTGGGATTCCGGGTCGAAGAGTACGGACTCCGGCAGCTCTTTGAGCGGGTCCCCAATCATCCGCTGCTGAGCGGGCTTACGCCGGACAACCTCCGCGATTGGCGTGGGGACGCCACTATCCTACCCCCGAGGCTGAAGTACCGGTCCGATCCCAAATTCTACGGGGCGCCCACGGTGCAGTGGTGTGGGATAGACGTGCCCCGCGTCTGGCGCTGCGGCTGCCAGGGAAACGTCGCCTCTGTCCTCGTTGAAAAGCCCGCTCGTGGAAACTTTCTGCCAATCTTGGATGGCGGCTACAGTCTGCAGTACAGTCCGCTGATGGAGTACCGGGAAGGATCGGGCATGGTCCTCTTCTGCCAGGTGGACGTCACGGGCCGCACCGACGAGGACCCCACCTCCGCCCTCCCCGCAAGCGGCCCCGGCAACCCCACCCCCGCCCTCCCCGCAAGCGGAGAGGGAGAAAACCTCCCCCCGCTTGCGGGGGGAATGAGGGGGGTTTCCGGCGCTGCGGGGGGAATGAGGGGGGTTTCCGGCGCTGCGGGGGGAATGAGGGGGGTCGATCCTGCGGCTCTGCGGCTGGCCCGGAATATACTGCAGTACGTCTCAGACTGGAAACCGGCGCCCGAACGCCAGGCGGTCTACGTGGGGGACCCGGCCGGGGAGACTTACTTCCAAACCGACGGGATTTCCATGACTCCTTATAATGGCGGCGCTCTCTCCGCCAATCAGGTCCTGATAGTAGGTCCCGGAGGCGGGACTCAATTGGCGAAGGACGCTCCGGCCATCTCTCGCTGGCTGAACGCGGGCGGGCGGCTGCTTACCCTGGGACTCGACCAGGCAAACGCCAACGCATTCCTGCCCTTCCCTATCAGGATCCGCAGCCGGGAGCACATTGGCTGCAACTTTCCCGCTCCGGCGGCCGGCTCGCCGCTCGAGGGCGTAGGCCCCGCTGACGTTCAGAACCGCGACCCCCGCAATCTCTTCCTGGTTACCGGCGGAGCGACAACCGTTGGTGACGGGGTCCTGGCCGCCAGCGCGAATGGCAGAGTTGTTTTCTCCGGGCTTGTGCCGTGGCAGTTCGATCTCCACAAATCCGAAAACCTGAAGCGCACGTTCCGCCGCGCCGCCTTTGCGGTAGATCGCATCCTCGGCAATCTGGGGGTCTCCGCTACCACCCCGCTGCTGAGTCGATTCAGCAGCCCGGTATCGCCCGGCAGCGCCGAACAGCGCTGGCTCAATGGCCTGTACCTGGATCAGCCGATCGATTGGGACGATCCTTACCGGTTCTTTGGGTGGTAAAAGGCGCCGCAGTTCGATATGCCCCCGCAGAGGCGCCCACCGCTTTGTGGCATCCGGATGCTGGTGATATAATGGCAGCGATAGAGTTTCATCGTTGAATTCGGGTCGTATCTCTCCTAACGGAGGTGTCGTGAAAATGAGCGCCGGATACGCTGCGGAGGCGTGGGAGAATTGCGGCGCGGTCGAGCGCGATCCGGATCGGGTGAGCGGCGCGTGGCTCTTCCGAGGCACGCGCGTTCCCCTCGCGGCGCTGTTTGAGAATCTGAGAGATGGCGCGTCTGTCGAGGATTTCCTGTCGTGGTTTCCGGGGGTTGAGCGAGCCCAGGTGGAAGCCGTGCTCGATCGTGTGGCACAGGCTGCGGCCGGTTCGTCGCGCTCGTGAGAATCTTCCTTGATCAGGGCGTCCCGGATCCGCTGCGGCGCCATCTGACGGGCCATGCGGCAGACACCGCCTTCGAGCGCGGCTGGTCCCATCTGAAAAATGGGGCGCTGCTCGACGCTGCGGAGCAAGATGGCTACGAAGTGATGATCACGACAGACCAGAATTTGAGGTATCAGCAGAATCTGCGCGGCAGACGACTGGCTGTTCTCGTACTGCTATCTACCTCGTGGCCCCGGATTCAGCCGCGGACCGGTGAGATCCGGGATGCTGTGAATGGAATTGATCCGGGCAGTCTGACGGAGGTCCCGATCTGATCGCTGAACGCGGAGGACGGCGGATTGGCGACATCGTTACCCCCTTGCGGGCGGCGACGGTCCACTCCACAATACACTGGACGTTCAGTGGCCAGACTATCAACACCAACGCGCCAGTCGTCCGTCAATGCAAGGCCGCCTTCCGCCGCGCCGCCTTTGCCGTGGATCGCATCCCTGGCAGCCTGGGGGTTTCCGCTGCCACACCCTTGAGTCGTTTTAGCATCCCGGTATCGCGCGGCAGCGCTGAAAAGCGCTGGCTCAATGGCCTGTACCTGGATCAGCCCGTCGACTGGGACGATCCTTACCGGTTCTTTGGGTGGTAGAGATTGGAAGGCATTTTCGGAGGGGCACAGCGATGAAAGCGGTCTGGTACGTGATGTTATCGCTTCTGCTGTCGGCGCCGGTGAAAACAAGCGCCGCAGCGGCGGTCGTGCAAAATCGGAGCACGTCTGTGGTCCGAAAAGGGGTGAGATTGGCAGCGTTCAACGAACCGACGACTTTTGGCTCTGCGGGCAAAGAAGAACGTCCTCTCGCGGGAGGCAAGGAATCCGAGCTGTTCCACTACCGGGGGCATGGCTGCCTGACGCACATGTGGTTCGGGGGGAGTTTTCCGGACTACGGCCTCACCCGCATCCGCGTTTACGTGGACGGCGAAACAACCGCCTCCATCGACATGGAGTTGATGATGGGTGTGGGCATCGGCTTCCAGGACGACGCGGCGCCGTGGGGAATAGCCCGCATGGGCAAGACCGGCAGCCCCAGCGGCATCTACAATACCTATCGCATCCCCTTCGGCCGGAGCGTCCGCGTCACCGCCCAGCGAGCGCCCGGTCATGATGACAACCCCCTGTTCTGGTGGATCATCCGGGGCTCTACAAACCTTCCGGTCGTCGTGGGAGGAGTGCGTCTCCCCGACACCGCCCGGCTGCACCTGTACACCAGGGAAAACTACACGGCAAAACGGCTGGAAGAGTTTGATCTTTGCAACACGACTCGACCCGGCGCGCTGTACGAGGTCGCGCTGGCGGCGAAGAGCGACAACTTCAACTACCTGGAAGCGATGATGCGAGCCTACCTGGACGGCGGGAAAGAACCGATGCTCCTTTCCTCGGGCCTGGAAGATTACTTTTGCGGCACGTACTACTTCAATCGCGGCCGTTACTACACCCCGGTCGCCGGCCTCACCCATATAGACGAACATGACCACAGCTTTTCCGCGTATCGCTTCCACGACGACGATCCGATCTTCTTCCACAAGGGCCTTCGCCTGACCTGCCGCTGTGGGGAAGAGGTTGGCGACCACGTCTTCGGCGATCCCCACGCCACGACGTATACGAGCTACGTCTGGGTTTACGAGTGGTGAGCCTGATTCTCCCGACCGGTTCGCCCGTGAGATCGAGGCCACTCAGGAAACATGCATAGGGCCGCAGGCGTAAGCGATTGACTCATCCAGGGACATCCTTTGGCCTTCCGCGAATGCCGCGGCGAAGGCGTCCGATCCAAGCGCGCGCTTCGCCTCCGCGGCCGCATCCGCTCGATCGAGGGCAATATCGCGCGGCAGCGGTACCCCCGCCGCGTCGCGCACTCCTTCGGCGGCGCCCAAAAGGAGCGTCGCGCGTTCCCACCGATTCTGAGCGCGCGACACCAGCGCCATCTGATCGAGCGCCGCGGGGATGTTGACCACGGCGCCACAGCCGTACAGCAGGCGCAGACTCCGCGTACCGTGCGCCTGTGCCTCCGGGTACCGCGCCTGCCGGAGATCGGCAGCCGATAGGTCATGCAGCACGAGCCCGTGGAGCTGTTCGTCCCCGTTCGACTCGCACCAGGCGGCGCTCTGCTCCAGGTAGCGTCGCGCCGCATCGAAGTCCCCCAGCCGCAGCGAGAGGGCGCCGAGGTTGTTCAGCACTGCCCCCAGACGCGCCGACCCGCCGACATCCTCACAGAGAGCCAGCGCCTCTTCGTAGAGCGCTCTCGCGGTCTGGAAGTCGCCCTCTTCCGCGGCTACCATCCCAAGCTGGTTCAGCGCGTCGGCTATATCGATCCTGGCGCCATGCTCCCGGAAGATGTCGAGCGCTCGCCCATAATGTGTGCGTGCGGCAGCGGTATCATCCTCAATCCTGGCCATCCAGGCCGCGTGGCAGAGCGCCTGTCCCTGCAGGCGGAACGGGAGGTCATTGTTCGTTCGGCTCAGGGCCGCCTCGAGGCGTACCCGGCCTTCACGGAGATGTCCGTGGGTGTCCCAGAAGCGACTCAGCGCCACGACCAGGCGGAACTCCTCCAGGATATCACCGCGAGCGCGAGACCATTCCAGCGCGGCGCGGACGTTGTCGTGGTCCACTTCCAGGCGGCGGAGCCACCGGCCCTGGTCCGAGCTCCGCAGCTTCGGTTCCAACTCCTCAGCCCATTTC
>DASRZA010000459.1:0-4604 GCA_035686845.1 Armatimonadota bacterium
GATGCATGACCTGGGTTCTCTCGACAGCCGCGGGTATAGTTTTGGGAATGCCATCAATAGTAAAGGCTGGGTGGTCGGAATGTCCTATGCTGACGGGAGCGGACCGCCTCGTCCGTTTCTCTTCAAGAATGGGAAGATGGACGTGATGGAGGGTGACGGCTGCGTTCCGGAAGCGATAAACACCGCCGGCACAGTGGTCGGGAGAACAGAACCAGGCACGGGACGCCTCACGGCCATCGTCTGGGTCGGTGGGCATGTCTACGAGCTCGCGAAGCTGGTTCCGCGTGACTCTGGCTGGAGTTTCACCCTTGCCACCGGTATCAATGACCGCGGGCAGATTTCAGTTTTGGGATTCCACGCAGGCGAACCGTATCTACAAAGCTGTGTTCTGACGCCGATCACAAAGAGCCTCCCATACCACACGCTCACGATCTCTTCGTCCCACCATCTTACGCTCGTATGATCACCCGGCGCTTACAACGTGATCACGTGATCCGGCGGATTGCCGGCGAGCGCGGCGTATAAATCGGGGAAACAGCCGACCTGAACTCCATCCACTACATCGCGCGGGGTATACCGGCCATCCTCGCCGCGGATGGCGAGAGATCGTTCGTCGGCGCACTGATCACAGAGCATCAGCAGTATTCCTTGCTCCCTTGCAAGCTTGCCCATTCGCTCACCAATTGGATCGCCTTTTCGCAGGATCCATGTATTGTCGTCAAAGAACATCATTCCCACGACCTCAGCCCCATGCTTTCCAGCCTCAAGCTGCGGTAAGATCATCTTGCCGAGCTTATAACTCGCAGTGTGCCCGGAAGTCGCGAATACATAGGCTACCTTCATTCGTCCTCCATCTCGTCTCTTTCCAACTCATCGGTTTTAGCGGTAAACAACCACTATATCAGCTTAACCGAAAAGTCTTCAAGAAGGGCGCGAGGAACGAGGTACGGGGCGCGAGGGTGCTATTCTACTTTCCATATTTCCGTGGATTTGTTCATGCCGCCGCTGGCGATGAGCTTGCCGTTTGGCGAGAAACTGACCGAGAGGACCGTGCCGGCATGTGTGGGAATCGTGTCTTTCAGGGCGCCGGTCCGGACGTTCCAGATCTTGATCGCGCCGTCGTCCCCACCCGTGGCGACCCAGTGTGAATTGGGCGAGAAGGCGATAGCGCTGACATGGCCCTTCGCCGCTGGAATGGTATGAACCGCTTCATACGTGCGAGTGTCCCAGAGCTTCAGCAGGCCATCCTTGCCGCCGCTCGCCAGGAACGCGCCATCGGGAGAGTAGACCAGCTTCGACTCCGGCGCCCGGCCTGTTTGCAGCGTCTGCTTGACCTGACCGGCGTCCAGGTCCCATAGCGTGATTGTGTTATCGTCATTGGATACAGCGATGGTTTTGCCATCGGGGGAGAAGACCACCGCGCCAGCCACCCGGCTCGTGCAGTTGATCGTTTTAGCGGGCGCGCCGGTGCGGCTGTTCCAGAACTGCATGTCGTTCGTACCGCCGGCGCTCGCGATCCAGGCGCCATCCGGCGAGAAGGCCACCGTGTAGACCGATTTGTTACCCGTAGTTATCTTTTGCTGAAGCTGGCCGTCGTCCACACCATAGATGGTGATTGTGCCATCCCCGTTACCGGTCGCGAGCCTTTCCCCGTCCGGTGAAAAGGCGACTGCGTACACCGCGCGACCTTTCGTGCCGTTCGGGCGGGTGATTACCTGAGTCGTACGCCGCGCGGCTGCGTCCCAGATCCGGACCGCGCCGTCCTGACTGCCGGTCGCCACCATCATCTGCGTAGGAGCGAAGGCGACCGACCAGACGGGGCCATGGCTCACCGGCAGCGTTTGCACCGGTGCGGTTGTCGCAGCGTTTGGCGATGGGCGCATCGGGCCGGCCGGCTTTGACATAGCGCTGCTGGCGGCGCGTGTCAGCAGATCGATTTCGCGGGCCGGAAGATCCTTGCCCACCCCCAGATTCTTGCCGGTGACGACGACCGTCATCCCCTCTTGCAGCCGGTCAATGGACGCGGCGCCTTTCAATCGCGCTGCGGCGCTGACCAGCACCGTCTTGGGTCGCGGCGTTGGAAGTCCGATAAACGCGGCGCCCGGGCGGCGCACTGCGGAGGCTTCGATAACCATCGAAGTGGGGTACGCGCCACCGCGGCGAAGACTAATCTTTCGAATGACTCCCCGAATCTGGATCTCACCGGCGCGGGGAGGAGCAGCCCGGAGCGGGAGAGCAAGAATCGTCGCCGCCAAAAGCGCGGCTATCGCGGCCGGAAATACGAGGCGTCCAATTAGCCGGCGCCGGGGACAATACTGAACTGGCATGGTGGGGCTCCTTCCGGTTCTTCGGGGGGTATGTTCCTCCCGAGGAGGCGCGGGCGCTTTGCGATCGTGTGCAAGCCCTGCCTCGCCAGATTAGAGGAGCCAATTGAAGTTAAGGTTTCGCGGCGTTCTCTCGGGCGGCGCGAGCGCGTTCCTCACGGGGAGTGCGCTTTTGCGCGTTCCAGTAGAAGTCTCGAGTCTCGGAGCGCGGCCGGGCGGGAAGGCTGAAGCCGAGAATATATGCCCTCCGTGGGCCGCCCGTGAGATTGGGCCCGGCGTAATGAAGGGTACGGTTGTGATGGACGGTCGCGCCGCCGGCGGGAATAGGACAGGCGACGGCCCCGGATGTATCGGCGGCATCGATCTCGAGCCCGTGGACCCGGGGATCGTGATTAATGGTATGATGGGGCTGCACTTCGCTTCGATGGCTGCCGGGTATAAATTGCATGCAGCCGCTCTCCACCGTGGCGTCCTGCAGCGGAATCCAGATGCTCAGCGAATTGTATTCCATAGACGGATCCCAGTAGGCTTCGTCCTGATGCCAGGGAGTCGCGGCGCCAATCTCGGCCGGCTTCAAGATGGCATGGTCGCCCCCAAACTTCGCCTCCGGGCCAAGAAGCTGCCGGGCAATGGCTTCAGCGTTCACAAACAACTGTCCTTGCCGGAGCGCCGGGGCGTACTTGCTGGGACCCAAAATCTGCGGCAAGGCCGCTTCCTGCCCCTCCTGATCGGCCCCGCCGAGGTCAAACTGATCTCCCACTTCACGGCCGACACGCGCCGCGAACAGGCTGTCATAAATCGACTGCAGGCTCTCCACTTCTGCCGGTGTGGTTAGCGCCTCGATGGCGAGGAACCCGTTCTGGTGATATCCGTCGATCTGTTCCTGTGTTAGCACCACCGTCGGCTTCAGTGACGTCATTTGCAGCTTCTCCGGAACGTCTAGCGAAGCTTCGCCTCAAACCGCCGAGTAGCAAGTGCGACCGCGGGGGGGATCACGCGCTTCTGCCGTGTATCATGGTGATCATGAAAACTGTTTCTCAACTCCTGGATAGTCACGTCACCCTGTCGCTCGAGAGCGTCGACAGGCTTTACCTCAACGGCTACATTCCTACGCTTCAGACTTCCGGTCAGCTCGTTAGCTTCCTCACCCAGCACCGTGGGAATCCGATTCCCTCGCCTGCCTTGCTCAAGAAGATTGGGGAGCAGTTCCAGACCGAGCTTAGTCGCTTCTGCTCGCAGCACCATCTCACTCCCGTCCACTTTGAGCGCAAGCAGCGTAAAGATGATGTCGCCGCCCTCCATCGCAAGCAGTTTACTCAACCTCAGGGGGTCTACCTCATTGGTATCGCCCAGGAGAAGGCTAACTCCTTCAAAGGGAACACCAAGCGCGATCCCCAATCGGGCCTGGTTAGCGTTCAGTTTAGCCGGCAATCCGCCTATGTCAACCACTACTACTTCTACCTCGTCGATGAAGACTTTGGCCCCGCCTTCATCAAAGTGTGCAGCTACGCTCCTTATGCTGTTCGCGTCTGCCTGAATGGCCATGAATGGGCCAAGCGTCAGGCCGCCAAGGAAGGTCTTAGTTTCCAGGAACTCGATAACGGTTTTCAATCCTGTTCGGATCCCAAAAGGCTTCAGCAGATCTGTGATCGCCTGGGTCCGAAGCAGATTATGGAGTTTGTCTCCCGATGGCTGGACGTTCTACCTCTGCCACTGACACAGGCAGACCGTACTGCCGGCTACGACTATCGTCTCTCGGTCTGGCAGGCAGAGCTGAGCCGCACCCAGGTCTTTGATAGGCCAGTACATGGCCGAGAGTTCTTCGAAGAGGTCATCCGGGAGAACCTGGACATAGGACGACCCGACCGGGTGAGTCTGGTGTTTGATCGCAACGTGACACGGGCGACCCCGGGAACCTTTCGTACCCGTATCTTCGAGAACGGCGTGCACCCCAGCCTCCACTTCGAGTACAAGTCCTGCCACGTCAAGCAGTACTTCAAAGAGAACCGCGCCTTACGCACCGAAACAACGATCAACAATCCCGGAGACTTCTACGTGCGTAAAGACCTTTCCCACCTACCCCAGTTAGTCGCCATTGGTCGAACGATCAACCGTCGCCTCCTGGAGGTGGAGCGAGTCAGCCAGGCATGCACCCTTTCGCAGAGTACGCTGGAGACAATCCTCCAGCCCACCGTCACCCAAGACGGCCAACGGGTCCCAGCCTTGCGCTTCGGAGACAACCGTCCGATGGCGCTCTGGTCGGCCCTTACTTTGATGTGC
>DASRZA010000460.1:0-5197 GCA_035686845.1 Armatimonadota bacterium
GTCCGCCAGCTCAGCCCGGCCGATCCGTTCCAGTCGCGCTCGCGTCCCGTCAATCGCTCCGTCTATCGTCACGTTCATCGTGCTCAGGATTATAGCATGGTGACGGATGATGGAGGACCGTGGGCCGGCGGCCGCACGCCCCCAGCAGCCCCGCGGCCCGCAGCAATGGGGAGTCGTCACCCGACGCGGACGCGAGAAGAAAGCTGGCAGAGTAGCACGCTTGAATTGACAATCCCCACGATCAAAGCATATAATTTCGACAGTGCCGATCAAGTTTGGTGAAGGTGAGGCGGGTCCGGAAGTTGGAAGCTAGCCGCCGATTTCTTCGCTCGCGTGGCGGGACGCTACGCATGATCGAGACATAATTGTACGCGCCGAACTTCTCCCGTGAGCGGGGAAGGCGGGGAAACCAGGTTTTTGGGGCGAACTCCCATCGACGAGTGGAACACGTCGCAGGAGCGGGGCAACGCTGTCCTCCGAGCCCGTCAGCTAACCTCGTAGGCGTTACAGGGGCATACTACTACCCGGTAGTATGTATGGTGTGCTGGTAAGAGGATCCCAAACCTCTTCCGATTGCATCTCCCCTCTTTTCTTACGCCAATCCTGGCGGAAACGACGCTGCCTGGCGATATTCGCAGGCTGGGCGTCACGAGATTCGGACGAGAGATCGCAATTCAAGGGCTCTCTAACGATTCCCGTTAACTCGAGCGTGTCCCTGGATCGGACCGCCTCATCGCGGCCGTTCCGGCAGTGTGGGTACGGACGAGATTCGTTTCCGTCGGAATATGGCCGGAGGTTGCGGATGGAAATGCTAGAGGTTGTAACGAACTACCAGAAGGCCGTCTCAGTGGGCGCCTATGATCGCCACGATGGAGGGCTCTTCGGCAAGTTGGACAACGTGCGCCGGTATTGGGAAGATCAGGTCACCCGAAATACCCTCCGCGAGTTTTTAGCCCCCTTCGTCGCGCAAAGGCGGCGCGCCGGCAAAAAACTGCGTGTGCTGGACCTCGGATGTGGCGCCGGCGAAGGATATGAGATTTTCAGCAGCCTTTCGGACGATAACTATCCGGATTCGGCGCCGGAGCAGCAGACTCCCGATACGGGAATTATCGACTTTTACCGAGGTCTCGACCTCAGCCCCTGTATGGTGGAGAAAGCGGTCAGCAACTACAAAGGCCTGGACCACGTAGCGTTCGACATCGCCGATCTCTGTCACGGGCTTCCTCGCTCCGAAGAGGCGTACGACGTCTACTTTTCCTCGTACGGCTCGCTATCACATCTTCCGGATGAGGATCTGCGGCGTGTGATTCACGACATCTGCGACCGCGTGGAGACCAACGCGATCTTCGTCGCCGATCTTGTTGGCCGCTATTCCTACGAGTGGCCTGACTACTGGATCCAGAACTCCCTTTCAGACCCCATGCGGCCGTACTCGATGAGCTATATCTATCCGCCGGGGGTGCGAGAAGAAATGATCATCGAGGTTTTCCCATTGCGATTCTGGGGCGGAGATGAAATCGGCGCCTTCGTAGAATGCGCCGCCGCTGAGCGAGGTGTAACCGTCACGCGCCGGCTTTACCGTGACCGATCGGTTCTCGTTGGCCGGCATCTTGACACCGCCGAGTTTAATCCCTCTGCGCCGCCTATCCGAGCGGCCGTGAATTCTCTGCTCGAGTTCAATCGGCGGACCCAGCTTGAAGACCTGCTTTTCAATTATCGAACGCAGCCGGGCCCGACCCGCATCAATAACTTCTTCCAATCCTTCACCTGGAGCTGGAACGCTTTGGTGGGATCCTGTATCGACGGTCTCCGCCGACTCGAGAAGGGCGAGCGGCCGCGTATTGTGATCCCGGATGACTGCGATCTCGCGGTTCCGGACGCCATCCGGACCCTCGGGCGAGTGATGGAATCCGCCCATCTATTTCAGATGGGAGATCCGGTGGCCAATGTTATCGAGCGACAACTGGCATGGCTGTTGATGGGGCTTGAGGAGTCAGCCCAGCGCGGATTGGGAGCATCGCACGGTCTTCTGGCCAATTTCGAGCTGAGGCGAGTTAATCAGGACGAAGGTGATATTTCGCAGGCTCGCGGCAGCGGGATCGGCGCAGAGCCACATTTCCCGCTGTCCCGGCGTCGTGACGGGGATTCACTGATGGGCGATCGGGAATGATCGCCCTGAACAACGTCTGGAAGTCGATGGATCAGGGCGCCACGTACGTTGTTCAAGACGTCAACCTGAAAATCGAAGAGGGCGAGACTCTGGTGCTTCTGGGATCCTCCGGGTCTGGCAAGACCACCACGCTCCGGATGATCAACCGGCTTATCGAGCCGACCCGAGGCGTCATTACGCTCGGAGACCGCGACATCCAGGATATCGATCCTATTGAGCTGCGGCGATCCATGGGCTACGTGATCCAGGATGTCGGCCTCTTCGATCATCTCACCGTCTCCGAGAACGTCTCAATCGTCCTCCGGTTGATGGGGAAGCCTGCCGGCCAGCGGAGGATGCGAGCCGCCGAGCTCCTGGAGATGGTGGGCCTCAAGCCCGACGTCTACAGCCGACGATATCCGGCGGAGCTGTCCGGTGGGCAGCAGCAGCGCGTGGGCGTGGCGCGCGCACTGGCGGCTGACCCGCTCTACCTGCTCATGGATGAGCCTTTTGGCGCTCTTGACGCGGTCAGCCGCGACACGATCCAACAAGAGCTGCTGCGGCTGAAGTCTGCTCTGAGAAAGACGATCGTCTTCGTCACCCACGATATTTTTGAGGCTTTAACACTTGGGGATCGCATCGCCGTGCTTCACCAGGGGCGGGTGCAGCAGGTCGGGGCGCCGCGCGACATCATCCGGAAGCCTGCCACGCCATTCGTAAAAGAATTGCTGGAGAAGCCATCCAGGCAGATTGAAACCTATTGTCTCAAGGCGGGACAGGATATTCCGCCGTGGCTGCAGGAGACGTTGGAGCCTGATCCGGCGCCATCAGGGGCCGCTCCGGCGGAACTTTCCCGTTGACCGGCTGGGCGCAATTCGTGGAGTCGCGCGGCGCAGTCCTCGAAGCGCGTGTGATGCAGCACATCATTCTCACAGCCATCCCTACGGGGATCGCCATTCTGGTGGGCGTGCCACTTGGGATCTGGATCTGGCGTAATCCGCGCGCTCGATCCGGCGTCCTGAGCGTCACTGGAGTGGTGCAGACTATCCCAAGCCTGGCGCTCCTCACCTTTCTGTTACCATTCCTCGGTATCGGTTACCGACCCGCCATTGTCGCGCTAACGCTTTATGCGCTCCTCCCGATCGTCCGGAATACCTATACAGGACTGGCCGGTATCCATCCTTCCACTCTCGAGGCGGCGGACGGGGTCGGTTTCTCACGATACCAGCGCCTGCGGATCGTTGAAATACCGCTGGCGCTTCCCGTAATTGTGGCCGGCATCCGTACGGCCGCCGTTATCAGTGTCGGGATCGCAACCCTGGCGGCTTTTATCGGCGCGGGTGGTCTCGGTGACTTCATCAATCGCGGACTGTCGCTGGACAACACCCGACTGGTGCTCCTTGGAGCTATTCCAGCCGCAATCTTAGCCCTGGTGATAGACGCCGGAATTGGGATTCTCGAAGAGGCGCTGCGGCCCGGCCGCAAGTCCTCGCGCCTCTGGGTCCGGCTAATGACGTTTACAATTGTCGTTCTATTACTTGGCGACGGTCTGATCTGGGCAGCCAGGGCGTCGCGACCCGCTGCGCCCGCGCCGGCGGGAGCAACGTCGGGTGTGATCAGGATCGGGGGTAAGAATTTTACCGAACAGTTTATTCTCGGTGAGCTGATGGCGCAGATGATCGAGTCGCACACGCATTTGAAGGTCGTCCGCAAGTTCGACCTCGGAGGCACCGTCATTTGCCAGCAGGCCCTTCTTAACGGCCAGATCGACATGTATCCGGAGTACACCGGGACGGCGCTCACAACCGTGCTGAAGAAGCCTGTTATTCCTGACCCGGACCAGGTGTACAAGGTGGTTCAAAAGGATTATGAGCAGCGGTTTGGGCTTGAATGGCTGCCGCCGTTTGGCTTTAACAACACCTATGCTCTAACCGTTCGGGATAAGTCGGCGCAGAA
The DNA here is from genome assembly GCA_035686845.1 of Armatimonadota bacterium. Taxonomy (GTDB): domain Bacteria; phylum Armatimonadota; class DASRZA01; order DASRZA01; family DASRZA01; genus DASRZA01. The sequence goes on from DASRZA010000460.1 coordinate 4,106, forward strand.
GTATCACTGGGTAACGATAGACGACCTCGTTCCCACCGCTGGAAGCTTGAAAGCCGGCTTTACGGCGGAGTTTCTGGAACGGAAGGATGGCTATCCGGGATTGAAACGGGTTTATGGACTGAAATTCGCCAGAACCGTGGACATGGATCCCGCCATTATGTATCACGCGCTCGCCCAAGGAGACGTAGATGTCATCAGCGCGTTTTCAACGGATGGTCGGATTCAGGCTTACCATTTGAGAGTCTTGAAGGACGACAAGGGATTCTTTCCGCCGTATCAGGCCGCGCCGGTTGCGCGTATTTCCGTATTGAAAGCTCATCCCGAGTTGAAGACCGCGCTCGCTCCGCTGAGCGGAATCTTGACCGACCGGATTATGCGGCAGTTGAACTATGAGGTAGACCAGGAAAAGCGGAGCCCGGCTGCCGTCGCCCATGATTTCTTACTGAAGCGGCATCTGCTGCAAGCACGTGTGGCAAGTAATCTGAGAGGAACTGACTGATGTGTGGGATTGCAGGGATGTGGGACGGCTGCAGCGGACAGACGCTGCGCGGCATGATTGGGAAACTGGCGCACCGGGGTCCCGACGGACTGGGCTTCTGGAGATCTAACGGCAAGATCGGGCTTGGTCATTGTAGACTTGCCATTATGGATCCGGCGGCGGGCGCTCAACCGCTCTACAACGAGGACGAGAGCGTGGCTATGGTCGCCAATGGCGAGATCTATAATTATCCGCGCCTGCGCGCTCGCCTCGCAAACCGGCGCCATTTTCGTACCGGTAGTGACAACGAAGTGATTGTCCATCTCTTCGAGGAGCGCCGCGCTGCGACGGTCCTCGAACTGGATGGCATGTTCGCTTTCGCCATTTCTGACGGCGAAGAGATCTACCTGGCGCGGGACGCGATCGGTATCAAGCCGCTCTACGTTGGAACCCGTCAGACCGGTTCGCAGAAGATCTGGCTTTTTGCATCTGAAATGAAGGCCCTGGCGGACGTTTGTGAAACGATACATGAGTTTCCACCCGGCTCCAGCTTCTCATCCCGCGACGGCTGGTCCCGATTCTACGAACACACGGCACAGGAACCGGAAGACCGA
>DASRZA010000461.1:0-2541 GCA_035686845.1 Armatimonadota bacterium
GCGCTGCACGATCACTCGCTGTTCTTCGACGATGACGGGCGCGTGTACATGGTGCACGGGGCGGGCAGCGTCCGGCTCACGGAGCTCACGTCCGACGCTTCGGCGATCAAGCCGGGCGGCCTGGATCAGGTGATCATCCGCAACGCCAGCCTGACTGCCGGCCCCAATGTGGGCTTGCCGGCGGAAGGCTCCCGTATGAGCAAGATCAACGGCAAGTACTACCTCTTCATGATCACATGGCCGAGAGGTGGAATGCGGACTGAGCTGGTGTTCCGATCCGACAGCCTGACGGGGCCGTACGAGGGCCGGGTGGCGCTTCAGGATCAGGGTGTCGCACAGGGCGGTCTGATCGATACGCCGCATGGCGATTGGTATGCGCTGTTGTTTCAGGATCACGGGGCGGTCGGGCGCGTGCCGTTCCTCGTACCGGTGAAATGGGAAGACGGATGGCCGGTCCTCGGCGTTGACGGGAAGGCCCCCGCGTCGCTGGACTTGCCCGCTCAGGCGAAAGCGGCGCCCGAAATCGTGGCCTCCGATGAGTTCAACCGCCGGCCAGGCCAGCGCGCGATCCCGCTGGTATGGCAGTGGAATCACAACCCGGACAACCGGTACTGGTCTGTTACCGACCGTCCGGGACACCTACGGTTGACCACCGGAAGAATCGACACCGACTTCCTTTCGGCGCGGAATACTCTCACCCAGAGGACGTTTGGGCCGGAATGTTCGGGCACGGTGGCTATGGACGTGAGTGGGATGAAGGACGGAGATTGCGCAGGACTGGGTCTGCTGCAGCGAAAATATGGCTTCGTCGGGGTGAAGATGGCCGAGAACGCCCGGCCGATCGTCATGGTGAGCGCGGGGTCCGGCGCTCCGGAGGAGGCGCAGAGCGTTCCGATGTCGCAGAGAGTGGTCTATCTGAAGGCAGAGTGCGACTTCAGGAACCGCACAGATACGGCGTACTTCTACTACAGCATGGATGGCCGCCGGTGGACCGCCATCGGCAAGCCTCTGCAAATGGTCTACACCATCCCGCAGTTCATGGGTTACCGCTTCGCCCTGTTCAATTACGCGACGAAGAGCCCGGGCGGCTGGGTCGATTTCGATTACTTCCGGCTGTCACCCAGGCTCTCCGGGGCGGGCTGAGGCTCACGTTCCGGCAGAATCAGGAGAAAGCGTCGTCGTCGGATTGGACGTTCGTCGTCCCTTGGCCCGGGGACGACCTCAATGAGTCGTTTGACCTGCGCTGCCCATGCTCGCTGCGCCTCGATCTTCTCGCCGATATCGTTGGTCGCCCCACCCCGCCGAACGCCCACAGTTCGACCCTCACTTCGCATCCTCATCGCGTTCAATGGTACCTTCGCGCGGCAAACCGTAACGAGAAAATGCCTTCTCGACCGCCGATGGCTCAATATCGGTGAGGAACGCGCAGCAGTTCGCCAGCCCGTGCAGCGTGTGGCGCGGAATGCACGCGGCCGTCGAGTGTGCCAAATCCAGCTCGAGCAGCCAGGCCGCCAGAGTGTACCCATCTTCCTCAAAGACGATGGAAACGTCCTTGAGCCGGCTGATGCCGATCCTGGACGATCCTTTGCTTGAGCGTTTGGAAAGGTCGCCGCCTTCAGGCTTTGTCTTTAATCTGCGAGGCATTCGCGGTTTTCTCCTGGCGGACAAACGCACTTAACGTGACCACAGATCTCGCAAACGCTATAAGTCATGATTCCTCCGCCGGTGTAACGTCAGCGCTCTCCGACGCGGGCGCTGCCATCGCTTCACAGCTCCCGTTTCATTGCATCACAATTCAGGCGAACTGTAGTACGCCCGGAGAGAAGGGTTCTTACTTGAGGCAGGATGTTCCTACACGCGCTCGCGCTCCTATGACGTGAGCGGGCCGCGGGGCAGTGAAGCGTTCCATTCTAACGCCATTTCCCGCATCGCCTCGACCACCTCCGGCTGTTGCGCAGCCAGGTCTTGAATCTCTCCGGGATCGGCGAGCAGGTCGTAAAGTCGTGCGCCCGTGTTGTCTTCCTCTACGTAGAGCTTCCACCGGTCGTCGCGGACGGCGAGGTCGGGCCACTTTTCTCCGGGAGGGCCGGGACGATCCGGAGGGCGCTTCCAGAGCAGCGGCTCTCGCCGCCCCGCGGTATCGCTGCCGACGAGGGTCTGCCCCATATCAACCCCGTCGAACTTCGTCCCCACAGGAGTCTCCGCTCCGGCAATTGCCAGCAGCGACGGCACGAGATCGACGCTGGAGAACACACTCGTCGTGTTGATCCCGCCGGCTTTCTCAGAGGGCAGCAAACCCGGCCCCCACGCAATAAACGGCTCCCTCACTCCGCCCTCGTACAACATTGCTTTGGCCCCGCGGAACGGCCCCGCGCTGCCGGCTCCCGGCTCCGGCCCGTTATCGCTGGTGAAGAGGATGAGGGTGTTGTCGCGCAGCTTCGCGTCTCGCCGGATGGCGTCGAAAAGCGGACCGAATTGCTCGTCCATCGTCTCCAAGACGCCATGATACAGGGATTTCTTACTGCCGTCGCCGCGCCGGTG
>DASRZA010000462.1:0-6150 GCA_035686845.1 Armatimonadota bacterium
CCGCCATTCCAGATAAACGGATTGGTGGAGCTTCCGCTCCCACCGACAGAATTGCCAAACGCGTCGCTGATATAGCTGGCGACGACGGTTTGACCGCTGTTCAGGAGCTGCCGGGTGCTTCTCTGCCCGTCCTGCAGCATCCAGCTTACGGTGCCGTTCAGCTTTTCGGCGCTGGCGCCGTAATCAGCGGTCACGGTCGTTCCTTGCATTTCCTCATCGACGTTTCCGTTATCATACAGGAAATCCGTGGTGGTGCCGCTCACGGTCTTGCTGTACCGGTCGGTCCCTGCGCCGATATAGCTATAGGACACGCTGGTTCCGATGCCGGTCAGCCGATCGTCATAGTCGAACTGGTAGTTAGTCGTATTCCCACCCACGGTTACACTCGTCCGGTTTCCATCGGGGTCATAACCGTACGAATAGTTACCCGCCGCTGTTAGCCGGTTGGCGCTATCGTAAGTATAGCTCACGCTCGTATTGTGGGTGTTATCGGTCCATACGGTGCGATTGCCCGCTGGATCGAGGGTGTAAGAACAGTTGTAGGGATCGGTTCCGGTCCGCGCTTCGGACGTGAGCCGACGCAAATCATCATACCCATAATCGACGATCGAGCCATCCGACTCGGATACACCTGTCCGGTCGCTGTCGGCGTCATAATTATAGCTGTACGAACTGATAACTGAACCGCCGCTGGTCTTATTTACCACGCTTGTAAGGCGCTCCATCGGGTCATAACCCTTCGTGACGGCTGCGCCGTTGGACAGAGACATTCCGGTGGCGTTTGAGGCGTTATCATAACCGATGGTTGTCGCGGTGGATGAGATGGCGCTATCGAGGATGGACGTAACGCGATTCGCGCCATCATAACCATACTGGACGGTCGTTCCATCCTGCCGGGGCATTTCGGTAACGCGGCCCGCATAGTCCAGCGTGTAGGCGACCGTGCGATTGCTCGGGTCGCTGGTTCCGGTGAGCCGGTTGTCATTGTCCAGGGTCCAGCCCCACGTCCCGCCCCGTCCTGCTTTCTATTCCGGAACCACCCGCCAGTGCTGCATACAGCACTGGGTTCGTGAGCGCCCGGAGTCCGCGCCCCGCGCCCTGAGGCACGCGTCCGGCCGACGCCTCGCAGTTGGAAGCCTCACGCTTTTACTGTTGCGGCGAGATTATCCAGGATCGCGGGTGGTTATACCTGGTATGAATGGTTTTTTCACGATCGCTTACCAGTGGCTCATGTGATCCGCCGCTCCGTTCTCTCCAGGGCCTCCGCTGTGCTATACTTCTTTTGAACCGTTTGGAGGGGCTGCGAGGGGAGATTGAAGGGGATGAAAGAGCGGACTGCGGTAATTCTGGTGGATCATGGAAGCACGCACCAGGAGGCGAATGACCTGCTGCTGGACGTGGCGCGTCTGTTCGAGGCCGTTTCGGGGTTCGAGATTGTCGAGCCGGCGCACATGGAGCTTGCCGAACCGACCATCGCGCACGCGTTCGACGCCTGTGTCGCCCGGGGCGCGACCCGGGTCGTGGTCCATCCGTACTTTTTATCGCCCGGCCGCCACAGCACCAGCGATATCCCGCGGATGACTGCTGCGGCAGCCAGATCCCATCCTGGAGTACGCTACGCGGTTACGCTTCCCCTCGGCCTCGACGAGAAGATCGCGCAGGTTATGCTCGAGCGAATTGAAAGCTGCATCGACTCTCCCGATGAGAACGATGAGCGCAGTGTGAACGCCGCCCTGTCGGGTACGACGGCAGGCGCTGCGTGACGCTTACGCGCTCCCCGCGCTCTTGCATGAGGCATTTTCGAGCCTGTTAATGGATCGCTCGAGATTGCGCCTCGCATCGGCCTCAAAAAGTTCCCGGCCCCATTCGGTAAGATAGACGGAGTCGCGTTCGAGCCAGTCCAGACCATGCGCCACCCGGCTGCAGACCCGGTTGAAACCATCCGTCCAATCCAGCCCATGCGCCACCCGGCTGCAGATCCGGTTGAAACCGGGCTCTGCGCGCGCGAAACCCTCCTTAGAGGGTTCAAAAGCACTTCATTCCGCCCTTCGTCTATTGCTTTTCTTTCCTCTGCGGTTCTCTGCGGATCTTTGCGTCTCGGCGGTCTGTTTTCCTCCGTCATCCGTCATCCGTCCTCCGTCCTTACGTAAGCGGAAGCTTTACCGGCTGGCCGGTCTCGGCGGCGCGGTCGGCGGCGAAGATGACCTCGTGGGTTTTGACAGCGTCGTCCAGATCGGGGAGAATCGGGGCGCCGTCTAAGATGCCGGCCACGAACGCTTCAATCTGGCCGTTAAAAGGATGATGGGTGACGTCGCCGCTGTCCGGAAGCACCGTTGGAATTACGCCCCAATCGGTCTGGCCCGGAAAGAGCGGCTCGCTCCAGACCCGGTTGTCGCGGATAGTTCCTTTCGTGCCAACCACGTCGATATTGAACTGGTACGGCATTACACAGTCGAGAATCGAGGCGGTCTTTCCCACGGCGCCGTTGGCGAAACGGCAGAGGAGAACGGTGGTCGGGTCATAGCCCCAATCGGGGTTATCGCCCCAGTGCGGCACGGAAAAGGCCGACACCTCAACCACGTTATTCTCGATACCCGCGAACCAGCGCATGGCGTCCACGGCGTGGCAGCCGGCGCTCAGCAGCGACGATCCACCCTGCGGTTTTCCAACCGCCCAGGGATACTGCGGATACCACTTTTTCATTCCGTGCCAGTAATCCACCTCGACGTAATACGGCTTGCCGATGGCGCCCCGGTCGATCAGATTTTTGGTGTTCAGCAGCGATGGATTCCAGTGGAGGCAGAAGGAGACGATAGTCTTCACCCCCGATTCTCTGACTGCCTTCTGCATCGCGAGGCATGAATTCCAGTCAAGCGCTATTGGCTTTTCAATGCAGACGTGCTTTCCAGCGCGGGCCGCGCGAATCGTAAGGTCGGGATGAAGATCCGGGGGTGTGGTGATGGAGATGAGATCCACGTCGGGATGCTTTAGCAGCGCGTCGAAGTCAGTCGTCACGAACGCATCCGGCGCGCTCGCGTACTCAGCGCAGTGGCGCGCGGATTCAAGCCGCCGGCTTCCCACGGCGACCAGCCGTGTCCGTGCACATGCCTCGTAAGCCCGCGCGTGCTCGCCCGCCACCCAGCCGGCGCCAAAAATCGCCGCTCCCAGAACTTTACCCTGATCGCTCATCTCGTCTCCCTTAACGACATCGCTTCGCTTCTGCATTGAGGATATTCAGCTGCACAACCGGCTTCATCAGAGCCGCCCGCTGTCATCCGGCTCAGTCTACGGGTTCGTCCAGCGCATCCTGAATCCGTCGCTCAATCACATTGACGTCCATACTGCTCCGGTCTCGAACTATATCTCGCACTGTTTCGTTCACAGTGCGCAGATCTTCCAGCAGGTCCCGTAGAATCTCCTGCTGCTGGCGAGAACGGGTAACTTCTCGCGGCTCCTGAACCAGGTCGCGCACCAGCGAATCCTCGGCGCGGGAGGCTACGAGGGGATCTCCCTGGTCCTCCACATAAACAAAGGTGCGCCGGCCCGGTCCCCGGTTCTCCTCGATAGGAACCACCGCCGTAACCCGATCCGAACGGACGTACTTCCCGTAACCCAGATGCACCAGCACTCCCGATTGAATTCGCATCATCCCCTCCCTTCTCAAACCTGCTGTCTTACACTCTCAGCTTACCCCGTCGGAAGTGAGCCTGGCGGTCGATCACCGTCATGGCGCCTAACAGAACGCGCCGGGTGGGGAGAGTCGCCGCAATCGCTGCAGCGATTGCGTTTCCGGCGCCAGGTGGAGGGCGTCGCGCAAATCATGTATGGGGCGACGCACGCGGCGCCTTCCGCCCTGCAAAGACCGCCCGGTAGAGCGAAGCGCCGTGGCGCCCCGCCAACATAATGGCCGGCTTTAAGGTCCCGCAGGGGACGCAGAGCGGGGCGACGGGGTCTCGCCCGCCATTCCGGGCTGTCTCTATCGATCGCCTGAAGTGAAGCAGATGTCATTCCACTCCACATCACCCGCATTCCGCCGGACTATTCCCGTGGCTGCCGGGGGCGGCGGGAACCGCGTTTCCGCGAAGATGGTTTGGCTCTCTGGGCCTGAGCTGCCGCACGGACATCATCTACGTTTAGCGCCAGCTTTGCCGCTATCTGCTCTTCATCGGCGCCCAACTCCAACAGAAGCGGCACTGCTTCTAGCCTCCCCTCGCGCTTGCCCCGCTTCTCGCCTTCAGCCTCGCCTTCAGTGAAGGCTTCCCGATAAACCGCTGTATCTCGTATCGCCGCTAAATCGAACATGCTTTCCAACTCCTCCCGTCCCAGTTGAGGAAACTTGTAGAACAGAATGGTCTCTACCGATTCTATCATCTCTCTTTGCTGTGCGCCAGTCTCCTCCCGCGCTCGCCTAAGTACCCGTCGCGCTTCATCCTCGGATTCTCGCTCGGGTGTAACAATCAACCTCAGCAACTCCAATCCCAGGGGAAGATCATTCTGCCGCCGCAACGTGTCCAGGTAATAGACGTTCAGCACTCCCTCTCTCAAGGCATGCTGGACCTGCAGTGGCATCCCGGGGTCCAGTGAGCGGTTGGCAAACAGCGCCCACGCATACCATCTTCGGGGTTCATGCTTCTGATCGAAGTAATCAGCGATCTTGGCGTAGAACCGCTCGTAAAAGTGTTCGTTGCGCTGGAACGCCACCTCCATAAAGTAGATCGGCTTCTCCAGGTCGTCCGGTTCAGGACGAAGGACACCGTCCAGGCGATAGGATGTCTGCTTGATCTCCAGCGCTTCGAGCCGGTAGCTCTTCGCTTCCCCTGGAGAGCTACCGAGGAGCTCAAAGAAGATCTCCGGGTTTCCGGAGATGAGATTGTAGAACAGCACGTCGGTCTTCATATAGGTGGGATCCGGACGGCGCCGCGCTCGTCGACGAGAGCGCGGATGATGGCGGCGCCTCGAGCCCCACAGCGGTTGTGGTAGGCGCTCAACGGCGCACCGAGAGAATGCTTCTGATCATTGATTCGAGCGTCACAGCAGGTGTTCCTGTAACGAAGCGCGATGGAGTTTTGCCGCCGGGCGTGTCTGGCTCGAATCGGCGTGCTATAATGCGCGTATCCCTTTTGCCGGACCGGAGATTTTGACGTGGCTTCGTTTGAATATTCAGCCCCCCGCAGTATTGATGGCGCAATTACGCTTCTCACGCAGGCCGGGGATGAGGGCCGGGCTCTTGCCGGTGGAACCGACATCCTGACCCAACTGCGCGAAGGCCGCCGCCGGGCATCACTTTTGGTCGATATTAAAGGCATTCCTGAGCTCAATCAGCTTTGCTACGATTCCTCAGCCGGGCTGACGGTCGGCGCCGCTCTCCCCTGTTACCGTCTCTGCAGCGACGAACAGGCGCAGCGGCGTTATCCGGGCCTGTTGGACGGTGCGGGGATTGTGGGGGGAGTGCAGATTCAGGGGCGCGCGTCGGTAGGAGGGAACCTCTGCAACGCCTCGCCGGCCGCCGATTCGATCCCGGCGCTCATCGTGCTCGGCGCGATGTGCGTCATTGCAGGACCGGAGGGAGAGCGCACAATCGCGGTTGAGCATTTCTGCACCGGGCCCGGGAAAAATGCGCTGCAGCGCGGAGAGATTCTTGTGGCGCTGCGCCTGCCCCCGCCCGAGCCCAACTCCGGCGTCCGTTACCTCCGCTTCACTCCCCGCAATGAGATGGATATTGCCGTGGTGGGCGCCGGCGCCGCCGTCACACTGGAGGATGATGGCCGGACGATACGCTCAGCGCGGGTTGCGCTGGGCGCCGTCGCCCCGATTCCACTGCTGGCCGCAACCGCCGGGGAGGTTCTAGCCGGCGCCGCCATTTCGCGTGAGGTCATCGAACGAGCCGCCGAGACAGCTCGGGCGCTCGCGGTTCCCATCACCGACATGCGCGGATCCGCGGCGCAGCGCCGCCATCTGGCCGCCGTCCTCACGCGCCGCGCCCTCGAAGGCGCGATTGAGAGAGCAAGAAAGTCGATGTAGGACGGAGGACCGAGGATGGTGAGTGTGTGAGTGTGTGAGTGTGGGAGACGGTGAGAGAGTGAGATCGCGGCGCCTTGAGTCCCGCGCCCCAAACCTAATGCCGAAGACCCAACACCCAAGACCTAATGC
>DASRZA010000463.1:0-9173 GCA_035686845.1 Armatimonadota bacterium
GGCCGGGGCGGCGGCGCCAGCATCGCCGCCGGTTCCGGTACCGGCTTCGCCAACGAGCGCGCCCGCTGGAGGAGGGGCCGCGCCATGAAGTGGGGACTGCCGCAGAAGATAGGGGTTGGCGCGGCGAGCCTGATCGTGCTCGCGGCAGTGGTTTACGCCACGCAAGCCGGTCATGCGGGACACGCGCCGGCGATGGATCGGAATCAAGTCCTCCTGGCGCAGGCGTCCCAGCAGAAGACACCGGTCAACGTTGTGCGCGTGGACTACGGATCGGTGACCCAGGCATTGAGCCTGACCGGCACGATTCAGTCACCCAGGAGCGCGAGCGTTTCCGCCGCCGTCCCCGGGCAGGTGCAGGCGGTGTACGTAACAGAGGGCAGCCGCGTGAACGCGGGAACGCTGCTGGCGCTGCTGAATCCGGCGCAGGCGCAAACGCAGGTGACCCAGGCGCAGCAGGGGGTGCTGGCGGCGCAGAGCGCCTACCTCAAAGCGGTTCAGGCGCGGGATCTTGAATATCGTCAGGCGGCCGGCGACGTCGCCACCGCGCGCCTCGCCGTGCGGGAGGCGCAAACTGGAGTAAAAAAGGCGAACACCGGGGCCAGCGCGGGGGCGATCGCCCAGGTCGAGGCGCAGGCGAGCCAGGCGCACGCGGGGGCAGCCGAGGCGGCGGCGTCGCTCAAGCGCACTCAGTTTCTCTACAGCCATGGCGTTGTCCCAAAGAGTACTCTGGATGACGTGCAGACCAAGGCGACCCAGGCGGCGGACGCCGCTGCCGCCGCAGACGCCGCTGTACAGCAGGCGCGAGAGGGTGCTACCGCGGCCGATCGCCAACTGGCCGCCGATAAATTGGCGCAGGCCGAGGAGGGCCTCCGACAGGCCACCACCACGCGGGGAACCCGTGACGCCATCGCCGATTCCGACGTTCAGGCAGCGGTCACACAGGTAGCGAGCGCAAAGGCGCAGTTGCAAGCCGCCGAGCTTGCGTCCCAAGCCACGCGAGTTGTCAGCCCGATCGCTGGCGTAGTTTCCACCGTTCAGATCCACGTCGGGGAGACCGCTATGCCCGGCGCCCCACTATTTACGATCACCGCCGTGGGACCGAATGTCGGCGTCTACTTCGAGACAGCGGTTTCGGAGAGCGAACGGCGGGAGCTTACGGGCAATCCGCCCGCCACAGTCACGGTGCAGGCGGCGCCGGGACACAGCTTCAACGGGCGCGTCACTGAGGTGCTTCCGGTGCAAAACCCGGGTTCCCTCGGCTTCCTGGTGCGAATAGCGATTAATTCCGGTGGAATGTTGATTCCGCCTGGCGCCTACGCCCGGGCCAACGTGCAGGTGGCAGTCGCCCGGCACGTTTTGATCGTTCCAACACAGGCGGTGCTTACGGGGCCGTCAGGAGCGCCGCTCGCGGGGAGCGCGGAGGGCGCGTTCGTCTATATTGTGAGTAGCAGCAATCTCGCAGAACGAAGGCCGGTCACCCTGGGGGTCAGCGATGGTGTTCACGTAGAGGTGGTCACGGGGCTGAAACAGGGCGACCTCGTCGTTGTGGTGGGCCAGGAATTGCTCCATAACGGCGCGCCGGTGAAGATTTTGCCGCCAATTACGACCAGCGCCTCATGAGGGTCCCGCCGCTGTTAGCAAGCATCGCTTAATGAAGATCGCAGCGCTGTTAGCAAGCGTCGCTTGATGAAGATCGCAGCGCCGTTAGCACGTATCGCTTAATGAAGATCGCAGCGCTGCTACCGAACAGTAACTCGTGAAGTTTCCGACGTCTAAAGCCAATATTACCTCGTGATCTCACATCGCTTCTCGAACCCGTTCGCCGGTCCGAATAGAACAGTCTATGTGGCTGACTAAACTCGCACTCAATCGCCCGCTTGTTATCCTGATGGCCGCCGCCGCCCTGGCGCTGCTCGGCATGAGGGCGCTTTTCCAGATGCCGGCGGAGTTGAATCCCCGGGTGGACATCCCGTTTATAACGGTGGTGACGGTGTACCCTGGCGCCAGTCCCGAACAGGTGGAATCGACGATTAGCGAGCCGCTCGAAGACGCGGTGGGATCGGTGGGCGGCGTTCAGTCGATCAAATCCAGTTCTCAGGAGGGGACGTCCACTCTGGAGCTGCAGTTGGAGCTGGGGACGAATCTCGACGCTGCGGCAGCCGACGTACGACAGAAGATTGAAACGGCACGGCAGAATCTTCCTCACGAGGCGTACGATCCGCTGGTGTTCAAAGAGGATATCAACGCCGCCCCTGTCTACGTTCTCGGATTGGTTGGCAACCTGGCGCCTACCGAATTACGACGAATCGCAGACGAGGAGGTCAAGCCGGCGTTTGGTCGCATCAAAGGCGTGGCGTCGGTGGATGTCACTGGCGGCCAGGTGCGCGAGATCCACGTCGATCTGGATCGTGACAAGTTAGCCTCATACGGACTCTCTGCCGACGCGGTCGCCAATGCGCTTCAGAGCGCCAGCCTGGACGTTCCTGCCGGATCTATCCAGCAAGCCGGCCGCAATTATAGCATCCGGATGGTGGGCGAGTTCTCCAGTCTGGATGAGATCAAGTCCGTTGGGCTGCCCGGACCACCGCCGGGGATGGCCCCCGGCCCAAAGCGAATTGTCACGGTGGGGGACGTCGCGACGGTCACCGACACAGTGCAAACGCCGACCGAGATCACGCGGGTGGACCGGTTTCCGAGCGTCGGCATCTCGATCACCAAGCTTCCCGCCGCCAACACGACCACGGTTGCGGCCCAAATCCAGAGCGAGATGAAAGTGCTCCAGTCAAAGCTGGACGCTGAGCAGGTTTCGCTGGTTGTCAATCAGGATCAATCAATCTTGATTCACGAGGCGCTGCAAGACATCACCGCCAGCCTGGTGCTCGGCGCGCTGCTGGCGACGCTCGTGGTCTACCTGTTTCTTCACGATTTGCGGGGCACCCTCATCATCGCGTGCGCGATACCCACGTCCATGGTGGTAACTTTTCTGGTTATGTATAGCGCCGGGTTCACGCTGAATCAGATGACGATGCTGGGCCTCTCCATCGCGGTCGGGATCCTGGTGGACGACTCGATCCTGGTGCTTGAAAACATTTATCGCCATCTCCAGCGCGGAGAGCCGCCTCGAGAAGCGGCGCTTAACGGCCGCACCGAAATTGGGCTGGCGGACATCACAACGACGCTGGTCGACGTCGTGGTGTTCGTGCCGATTGCGTTTATGGGAGGCATTGTGGGCCAGTTCTTCAAGCAGTTTGGCCTTACCGTGGCGACCGCGACGCTGACTTCAATGTTCGTCTCCTTCAGCTTTACGCCGATGCTCGCCTCTCGGTGGTATCAAACCAGGGGCCTGAGGGATGAAAACACCGGGTTCGCGGGCGCGTTCGACCGCTTCTACACGAGGCTCGACGCCCGGTATCGCCGCTTGCTCGCATGGGCGCTGAGCCGTCGGTTGAAGGTGATTGGCATCGCCGGCATCTGTCTGATCGTGGCGTTTGCGCTGGGCGCCACCCAACTCGGCTTCGAGTTTATTCCAACGATCGACGAAGGGTTGATCAAAATCTCGATCCAGCTTCCGGTCAGCGCTACGCTGGAGGGTACGGACGCCCTCACCCGAAAAGTGGAGGAGCTGGTCGTGCAGGAGAAGGACCCGCAGACCGGAACGAGCGACGTTTACAGCATGTTCACCGTTGTAGGGGAAGTGACCGGAGCCTGGAGGTCATTCCCTCAAACCGGACCGCAATATGCGCAGATCACCGTGAAGCTTCGCGAAAAGCCGGGATTCGTCGCCGAATTGACCCATTTTTTCCATGCTCCGGGCCGCCAGCAAAGCGACACGGTCATCGCGCAGGCGCTGGACGCGCGTCTTCGATCCGAGATCGCCGGGGCGACAATCAGCGTTTACACAGTCCGGGGTATCGAGGGCGACACCTCGCCGGTAGAGCTTGATCTATCGGGTGAGAACATCACTTCGCTGAATACCGCCGCGCAGCAAGTGCGGGACGTGCTGCAAAAAGTGCATGGACTTTATGATATCGAAACCTCGATCCAGGTCGGAAAGCCGGAGATCCGGGTTACGCCGGACCGGGCGCGATTGGCGGCGCTGGGCGTGAGCGTGGATGCTCTTGGAAGCGCGCTGCGAACCTCGTTTAGCGGCAATACCGACGCGAGGTTCCTGGATCCGACCAATAATAAGAGCTACGTGATCAGGGTGGAATACGCCGGGATGGATCGGCAGAGCGTCGATCAGATCAAACGGGTACTGGTAAGTCGTCAGAATGGTCCACCCGTGATGGTGGGTGACGTCGCGACGGTGATCCAGGAGATCGGCCGTCCCACGGAGATCGATCGGAAGGATCGCCGTCGTATGGTGGTGGTCGCCGCCAATCTACTGCCGGATTACGCGCTGGGCACGGTTACCAAGCAGGCAAAGCGACTTCTGACCAAAGTCACGCTCCCGAAGAACGTTGACCTCAAGTGGGGCGGGGACGACGCGCAGATGCGGACAAACGCCGTCTTCATGGCGGAGGCGCTGCTCACGTCGATCGCTCTGGTGTATATGTTGATGGCGGCGCTCTTCGGCTCGATGCTCCACCCGCTCACCATCATGCTGAGCCTGCCGATGGCGCTCGTCGGCGCGGTGCTCGCTCTGGTCTTTGCGCATACCACGCTCAGCATTGTAGCCATGATCGGTTTTATCATGCTGGTCGGAATGGTTGGGAAGAACGCCATTCTGCTGGTGGATTACACCAATACGCTGCGCGCGCGCGGCCGGACGACCACGCAAGCCCTCATGGAAGCGGGACCTACGCGCCTTCGCCCAATTCTGATGACCACGCTCACGGTGGTAACGGGGATGTTTCCTACCGCCCTGGGAATTGGTCGGGCCGCGGAAATGCGGGCGCCGATGGCTGTCGCCGTTCTCGGAGGGTTGATTCTCTCGACACTCCTGACGCTGGTGCTGATCCCGGTTTGCTACAGCCTCTTTGACGACGTCTTTAAGAAGCTCTAATCGTCAGGTCGATTGTTCGACTACGACGAGGCGAAATGTGCGCGGAGCGAACTGCACGAAGAATTCCAACCCCGGTCCATTGACGATGCTGCGGGCGAACTGTTCAACCTGTGGGAAGTGGGCCGGACACGCCCAGAGATAGCTCTCGGCTTCGTCCCGGCTGTGGCGGACGCGAATATGCTGCGTTGCCAGGCCACCACACTTCATCATGGAGCAGAGGCCGCTGCCTTTGCTGATCTCAATGCCCGACATCATCACTTACCTCGGAGTGGAGTCACGGCCGCGTTCGCCCTGCCACAAGCTCTTGAACGCCGCGCTTCATATAACAGTATTAGACCAACCCGGCGCAAACTCCTCTTTCGGCGCATGAGCCGGTGCATCGACCGGGCCGAGGTTGCGGAACTTCGCGCGTCACTGGCAACATTTGAGGACTGGGACACGCCGGAAATCGACGTTTACAACAATGATGGAGCCGCAGGGGATTCGGCCCTACAACCGGCCGGGTAAACAACCCGCGTAAATCGCCGAAGGGATTCGGCTCCTACAATCGGCCCGGTTATTATCCCGCGTAAATCGCCGAAGGGATTCGGCTCCTACTGCGACATTCCTGTAGGAGCACAATCCTTTGTGCGATTAACGCGAGAGCCTCCTTCCGGCCACGATATCTACGTTCGACGATCTGGGCCCGCGTTCCGGGATCGCGACACCGTTCCGTCATCGTGGCATTTCGACTGCGGCCCCGGTTTGTTTATCGACGGGCATCTGGGCCTGAACGTCTTCCAGCCGGGTTCGGAGCCGGGCGGCGAGGTCGTTCCGGATGATCGGTTTATCAGAAGCGAGGTTGGTGGTTTCGCCGATGTCGGAGTCGAGGTCAAAAAGCTCATACACGCCGCCGGCGTGATAGTAGATGAGCTTCCAATTGGCTTCTCGAATGGCGCTGAATGGGCCGATCCCGGGGCCTTCGTGGCCCCAGTGATTCGGGTAATGCCAGACGAAGGCGCGATCCTTCCCGCTGTCCTGCGCCCCGCGCAATAATGGCGCGAAACTGACGCCGTCGATTTCGTCTTCCACCGGCGCCGGGCGGCCTGAGAGCTCCAGAATCGTTGGGAAAAAGTCCTCAATCAGGACCGGCGCGCCGCACGTCGATCCAGGCGTGGTTATTCCCGGCCAGTGAGCCATCATGGGAACCCGAATACCACCTTCTCGCGCCGATCCTTTACCGCTGCTCAACGGCAGGTTATGGAGATGAGGCGCTCCGCCGCGGCCGTAGGCGCTCAGACCCCCGTTATCCGACATAAAGAGTATGATGGTCTCACCGGAAATTCCCCGGTGTTCGAGATGATCCAGGACGTCGCCCAGGCTCCGGTCCATGCCCTCTATCATGGCGGCGTACATGGCCTCGGTATGATCGAGCGCGGCGTCCTGATACCGGGCGAAGAAGCGCTCATCCTCGGCGAAGGGGATGTGGACCGCGTAGTGCGATAGATAGAGGAAGAATGGCCTGTCGTTTTGCAGCGCGACATCTACCTCGCGGATCGCTTCTCGCGTCAGCGCCTCGGTCAGGAACACGTCCTGGCCGTGGTACTTTTCCAGACCGGGGACATCCCATGCGCGATCGCCTCCGCGCCAGGCCGCGCTATAATCTTGCGTTCCAAGATAGCTGCCAGGCCCTCCGGCGGCGTGCCCGGCGATATTGACATCGAAGCCGAGATTGCGGGGATCGGCGCCGGGCGTCCCGAACGCGCCGAGATGAGCCTTGCCAACGTGGATGGTATGGTAGCCGAGGTCACGCAGCCGCACTGGCAGCGCCCGGGCGTGTACGGCGAACGGAACGTTCACGTCCGGAGAAATACCGTTCACATTCCAGGCCGGGATAGCCAGGGTGGGATGTTCGGCATCGGTCGCCCGGTTTTGAAAGAGCGTCCAGTTTGTAACGCGGTGTCGGGCCGCATTCTGCCCGGTCATCAAGCTCACACGGGAAGGAGAGCAAACCGGGCAGGCGTACGCTTGAGTGAACTTCATTCCGGCGTCGGCAAGCCGCTCCGTGTTGGGCGTCCGATAACGCTCGTTGAAGGGGGTCGTCTCAGTGTGAAAGGGAACGGATGTATCCTGCCAGCCCATGTCGTCCACCAGGAAGACAACGATATTGGGGCGTTTCGGTGTCGTCACCTGCAAACCTCCCGTTTCTACCGACCGGGCGGTCGGCGCTATGAATCTGACATTTGCAGGTTAGCCGGCAATACCCACGCGATCCACTTCGTGTCGGGCCCCCGCCGAGATCGTTCATCAGAATCCAGCCGGTCGTGGGGCTGTCGATGCGGATCACCTTCATTTGATCCAGCAAAGCGCGATACCAGACGACGTCATCAGGAAGGCCCGTGAAGACGTTCGCATACGCCCATCGCTCCGCCATTCGCCCGGAAGCGCGGCCCGGTACGCATTTTCCGCAGGATAGTTCAGGTGGAGCGCTGGACGACATACTACAAATGCGATCTGAAGGTCTGTCGGTGACCAGGATAAGCCGGCTGACCGGTTTTGATCGCAAGACGGATCGCAAGTATCTGCGCGAGCCTCTGACACCGCAGTACGGGCCTACGTGTCTCCCCGGCGTAAGGAGGCGGCCGGGGCGGCTGCGCGGCGCTTCGAGAGCGCCGGCCGGGAGCGTTCAGGTTTTATTCGCAAAATCACTATATCCCAGTAATCTAGCCGGGGAACCGTGAAGCGGACGAACCGGCCGTTCGCATCTTCGCCGGTTTTGAACGGCAGCGCGAGCGAGTTTCCACCCCGAACGTCCGGTGAGGCCCAGCTCACACGGCGCACGGCGCCGCGCTGGTAATAGTACCTGACTTCGACATTCTCCTGCGAGGTGGGCGCCGGGTAGTCGGCGTTGTTATCCCGCCAGTCGCTGGACTTTTCACCCATCAGGTTGATGAGATGCAGCACGCGATAACCGACGCCGTTTTTGGCGAACGTCCACACGGCGCCGGGCGCCCCATTTGTACTCGAATCTCGATCCAGCACGATCTTATTCGTGGCGTTTAAGAGCCCGCCCCGCAGCAGGTTCTCGTAGGCTACTAAAAAGTCGTAATAGCTGTGAAGCTTGAGCCGGCTGCCCGCCGACAACTTCAAATTGTGGTTCGGAAAATACTCGCTGCAGAGCATCTGTGAGCGATCACCCATCTCGATATGGTCGCCGCCGCTCGCAAAGATCGCGGCGTCGGTCAGGAGCACACCGGGCAGGTTAAAAATGCCTGGATTATCGCTGGAGCGTGAATTCGCGTATCCCTTGTCCATATACGCCGCCAGGATCGTCGATTTGGCGCCATCACTCGCGGCGGCCGATTCATCGATCACGTTTTTCAGATCGTTGTACGTCTTCTGCCCGGTCCATTCCCAACATTCAACGTAAGCCGCATCTTCGTTGGAATCTCTTGCGCATTCCTTAAGCCCATAGCCTCCCACGTTGTTAAAGACGATGGTTTTGTTTAGCCTCGCCCTGGCCCGATTGAGAAACGGCGCGAAGGTCGCTGCGAGAGAGATCGGCTGTCCAGCGTGGTCGTAAACCGTGCCGCGATCTCCCACCTGGTCCACGTGCCAGCCATCGAAGGGGTAGGCGGTGAAAACAGCCGCCTCCTGCTTGAAGAGGTAGTTTTGCCAGTCGAGATTGGCCGGGTTGAAGAGATATATGACGTCCGTCTGCCAGTCTTTAGGCAGCGGGATTGAATCCTGGTCCGTCCCGTTCGGCTTCTTCCAGAGGCCCCACCGGAAGCTCACCCCGTCCACGCTATAATTGCGCCACGCGCCGTAGAGCAGGTTATAATTCATCGCCGACATCCCGAAGGAATGCGCGGCGGCGATCAGATCCAGAACCGTCTCCCGCTCGTTGATGATCGGTCGGGTGGGGGTACTCGCGATATCGGGCCAGGACCCGGCCGGATGGGCGGGGGATCCCGCGAGCGGGACGTCATGCTTATACTGCCAGTCGTAGAACTGCAGCGCGTTGATATGGTAGCTCGCCAGCCCCTGGACTTCTTCCATTGAGTCTCGGCGGGATTGATCGCCAAAGGTGGTGAGATAGCCGTATCGAGGGAACCGCAGCCACGACGACGACACGTCAACCGCCGTAGTGCGGTCGTCGACCACCCGACCCGATGAGTCGCGCGCCCTG
>DASRZA010000464.1:0-3983 GCA_035686845.1 Armatimonadota bacterium
CGGGCGGAGACTTGATGATCGCTTCATTATCGGGACCGGACGAGCTGGACCCAGAATGCGCTGGACCTGCCGGTGAGCCTGGTGGATCCGTTTGGGTACCGGGCAGCGACTATCTTTGATGGGGCGGGACAGGGCGTTCAGAGAGCAGGGTGGGTTGTGTCTAAGAAACATCGCCGGCCGGCAGGTCAGGGTCGTGAACGGAGGGGTGAAGGCCCTAACCCTCACCCTCCATTCAACGAGATCTTGTCGCGCTGCATCTTCAACGTACTCAGAGGCACGACCGGAAAGTCCTGCTGGAGACACATTGGAGGGCCCATAAAGTGAGTGGTTTTAATCGAGATCGAACGCGATCGCTTCGCCTATTCGTTATCCAATTCACGGCTCTGACCCTCGCGTTATTCGTCGTGATTGTCCCAGCGCGTGCCGGTGGCGAGCGGTCTATGACCGAACGCGGCTCTCGCAACGCATCGGCGAAGATTTCTCAAGGGATTGCGCTCTCCGCCTCCGTGCCCCGTCGGCTCGAAGTGCGAACCTTGCTGCGATGCGGCGTTGAGGTCATCGTGATCAACGAAACATCGCAGTATTTGACATACGGCACCTCAGCTGAGTACGGACTGCGAATAGCGCTGTTCGATGACCGAGGAGCGCCTTGCTGCGACTTCGCATATTATTACCGGGACAAATGGCCCAGCCCGAGCGAGCGCGATGCTGTCACTTTGCGTTCTCACCAGAGGCTCACTGTGCGCGTTCCGGTGTTCGCGCTCCGCCGGCCGCTGGCACCCGGTTACTAGCCATCGCGCAGCTAATGGGCACGCCGGAGAACGCATGGCCTGAAACCGTGAGTACGAAGTTCCGGAAGCATCTATGGAAAGGCAGCATAGCTTCATCCAAACCCGTGCGGTTTCGTCTGTATAGTATTTCGCGCAAGTAAGCGAGCCAGATCCGGTGGAATAGCCATTACCGAATAGACTGAATCGGGGTTATGCGAGCCTACGATCCAGGCTCCTAACTCGCCGACGAGCAGCGCAACGGCGCTAATTCTTACAGCACGACCTGTCTTCGGGCTGGATTCGGAAACCAGGCGGCGAAGAAGGACTCGCGACGGCAGCGAACTTTCTTCATCGCGCTGACATCGCGTCGACGCCGCTCACGCTGAGAACCGGACTGCGGGTCTGCCTTAAGGACCTGGACAGGTTCATGAAGAAAGCGAGGCCTCAGTGGTAGAAGTTTCGGGCACTCAAAGCGAGATCAAACGGATCTCGGCGGAGATCCACGATTGTTTCGCCGATACCAATTATCCCGGTGACGCCAATCTTGTGGAGCGGCTGCCCGACGGGTCGGTTCCTGCCGGGAGCCTCAAGGCCTACGAGATTCTGCGCGGCCGGCGGTGGGATGAGGTGAATCTGGATCAGGTGTGGCTCCTGGACCTTTTGGATCATCTCTCGCCGAGGCCCAGACATTACTATTTGCCGGCGCTGCTTTTAGACGAACTGCGGCATCCCGAAGACGTTTCCGATGGCTTCTGGACGTTCATGACGCCGACTGCCGGCGCGGAGGAGCATTACGCCCGTCGTTTTGGGGCTTTGACGGAGCGCCAGATCGCCGCCATCGAGGAGACGCTCTCGCTATTCGTGGCTCTCGACTCCTACCTGAGCGAGATCGCCACGATTATTGACTTCTGGCTGCACTATGGCTGGCGGAAGTGCGGAAGTGCGGTATTGGAACGGGATGGATTCTGCCGATCCCTCTGCCGCCGCCTGATAATACTGCCCCGCCGACCGGGGCATCGCCGTCGGGAGGCGACAGGAGCATGAGCCAAACAACATCAACCCCACCGGGGTTTTGTATCACAGGCCCCGAACTCATTCGAGGTGAGCGACCGGCCAGACCAATGATCCTCATGAAACGTGAGCAGTTACACTGCGCGAGCTCGGGCAGGAAAACCCGGCTGCGCGCTGAATGAAATCGCGTCAAGCTGTACGGAATGGTATGCGGCGGAGCGAGCCGAGCGCGATGGGCCACGATCCCAGGCAAAATTGCTGACAGCGCGCCAGGAATTCCGCAGAGGGGAGACCGGTATGCATGATTCAGTGGCGAGACGGCGTCTCGCCGGAGCGCTCCTCGTTGTAGGATTATGGTGTGGGGTCGCGTGCGCCGGTTCGGGATCGACGTTCTCCGCGATAGTCCAGGACCCCGCTCCCGCTGCGGGACAGTTGGAAGACACCATGGAATCTCCCTGGCCCAAGTTCCGCGGGAACCTTCAAAATACCGGCCAGGTGGACGAGCCCTCGATCGAGAGACCGAAGGTGCTCTGGAAGCGCGATCTCGGGGCGCCGGTTAGCGGATCGCCGGTAATAGGTCCCGATGGCAGGGTGTACATCGCAACGGAGCCGGGTCGCCTTTACTGCCTGGATGGTGAAACCGGAGCAGTGGTGAAGGACCGCGATGGGCAGTTCATGCCCGGCATGTGCCCGGCCCTCTTCGGCCGCGATCTTTATGTCTCCACCTTCGGCGGCATTAAGGCCCTGAGAGACTTGGACCTGCGTACCGAGTGGCGTTTCCCCACGCCACTCTCCACGGGGCTGCAGCGCGGCGCTGGAGTCCCCACGATGCTTGGGGACCTGGTGATGGTCGGTTCTTTCAACGGTTCGGTTTATGCTCTGGACCGGCAGACCGGCCGGCAGGTATGGAAGTTTAAGACCCATCTGCCACCGCAGTGGGCCGCGATGATGTTCGGTGTGGTAGGCTGCCCGGCTGTCAGCAAGGATGGCAAGCACGTTTATTTCGGAGCTTCCGACACGCGGGTCTATGCTTTAGACGCGGGAAGCGGAGCGCTCGAGTGGAGTCACCCCATCGGCGCCGACGTTTCGGCGTCTGTCGCGGTGGGGTCGGACAATACCATCTACGCGGCCGGCTGGACCGGAACGGGCGCGGGACTGGTGGCTCTCGATGGCCGAACCGGCGAAGAGAAGTGGAGATATGCGCCTGAAGATGTGCGTCGGCTGGATACTTTCGCCGCATCGTCGCCGGCCCTCTGGGGCGGCATGGTCTACGTCGGTAGTCTTGACGGGTCGTTATATGCCGTGGACGCCAGCACCGGTAAGCTGCGGTGGAGTCTCCGCACCGGCGGGGAGGTAACATCATCCCCGGCCATCGCGGCCGACGGGACCCTGTACGTTGGGTCCCACAACGGAAACCTCTACGCCGTAGATGGCCGGACGGGGCAGGTCCGCTGGAAATATCACTCTGCCGGCCCCATATACAGCTCACCGGCTATCGGGCGAGGGGGCGTTGTTTATTTCGGCTCCAGCTCGCACGGCGTCTACGCGCTGAAGTAATGACCGTGGGGAAGGCCCAGTTCATCTCAAACGTCGAGCAGAATTGGGAGGTCTTGGGGTAACCCGGCCGTTCCGTTGACGAGGCCCCCGTTTCTCCCGATGGGAAGACGGTGGCGGCCGGCTGGGAGGATGGCGGGATTGTCCTGAATGACTGCCGGAATTGGTGTTTGCAGCATGGGAGGGGCTGAAGTTGAAATCTTTCATAACGGCGTCGGTGTGTCTCCTCATCGCGGGAGCCGGAGCGGTGGGTCTACAGTATCACCGACTCGCATCGTCGCGCAAGCTGCAGGTATTTCGCGTCGTGGACCTGGGTACTCTTGGAGGAGACCAGACCGTCGCGGACGATGTCTCCAGCGCCGGGATGGCCGTCGGATGGTCGCTCAAAGCCTCTCTTGTGCAGCACGCCTTTATCTGCCGAAAAGGGAAGTTGGTGGATCTTGACCCCAACCCGGCGAGGGCGAGCGCCGCGACAGCGGTGAACCAGAGCAGTGTCGTGGTAGGCGCCGGGGCGATTCCCCCGTCGTCACACCCTGAGCACGACCGGGCGTTTCTCTGGAAGGCCGGCGTGTTCCGTGAGCTTCCGGGCCTGGGCGGGAATTTCAGCCAGGCGAGTGGCATCAATGAGCGCGGCACGGTTGTAGGCGT
>DASRZA010000465.1:0-3793 GCA_035686845.1 Armatimonadota bacterium
GCTCCAGAAACCGCTCTCGCAGCGCCGATATCTTCTCCAGCGAAAGCAGACTCTCCAGAACGAAGTAGCCATCCATGCGGAGCTTTTGAACGACGAAATCAATATCCAGAGACGGCTCTTGCTTATCCAGCAGCTCAGTCATTACTCTTCTCGTTTTGCGTGGGATTCGACCGCGAAATGCGCTCGATAACATGATAGACGATGTAGCCTAGTATCGGACATTGATCTCCAATGAAGCGTTCTACGCCGGAAGAATCTATGATAACCCTGCGGAACGCGCCCGTGGGCACGCTCGCCCTCGACATACACGCGGATAGCCGTCACCACCGCGTTCCGCCGATCTCCCCGCGAATCCAGAGATCGCCAAGATCGCTGTCCTTTAGCCAGGTCTTCATTATTCGCGCGTCCAATCGTCGAAACGTAGTCTGATTCTCTCTCCACTCACAAACCAACACCGACTCCGGCGCCTCGCGCAGCGCAGAAATCAGCATCTCAGAGTGGGTCGTAACAACCAACTGGGTACGCTCCGACGCCTCAACCAGTAAGCTCGCGATGGTCGGGATGATATGCGGATGCATCCCCAGCTCCGGCTCCTCGATGCATACCAGTGGAGGAGGTTGAGGGTGTTTCAGGACGAGAACCAGGCACAGGAACCGCAATGTGCCATCAGACCATCGCGTGATCGGGATCTCACTCTTTGCGCCCCGCTCTTTCAACGCCGGCAAGGCAAATCCACCGGCGTCGAGCGTAACAAGATCCTCGACTCGGTCGTACACGGTTTTCATCTGTTCAAGAATGGCGTGGTAGTCGCTCGGGTCCTGGCGAAGCGCCTGAATCACCGCGGCCAAATTACCGCAATCTTCGTCCAGGGCTCGTACCGGTCGCGCGACCGCCCGGGGCTGCCGGATGATGGATTCGGGACCAATGTTCCAGTCGCGGTAGAGTCGAATCGCGCCGAGCTGCCGCGCGGTGTATCCCGTTCCAGGAAAAATGATCGGATCAGGCTGCCGCGATAGAAGTGGCTGGTCGGGTTCAGGCTCCTGAAGGGTGCTGTATGAATACCCCGGCTTCGTTCCCTCATCTGTATTGATCACTTTCAAATTATGAACCAGCGCTGTCGGTGGCGAGGTGCGTTCCAGCAAGTACTTTGGCTGCCCGGGAGCAGGCTTATCGTACCCTAACGTCTCCGATTCAATCAGCAGTCCCTGGTCAGAAGACGTAAACGCGAGTTCGTAGCGCAGCGGGACGTCATCGACTCCCAGCCCTGTTTTCTGGCGATCCTTCCGCGGCCAATCGAGCTGGGCCGAAACCTCAGCGACCGGCTCCCCTCTGACACCTTTCCAGAGCCAGTTTCGCGTCCCACCCCCTCGCTCGATCGCGCCTGAAAAATCACCGGCTGCCGCCTTCAGAAGGCCAATGCCGGCGAGGAGATTTGACTTTCCCGAGCCGTTGGGACCGATCAGAACGTTCAGCGGCAGGAGTTCGATCCAGTCACTCTGGGGCCCATAGGAAAGCAGGTTTCGAAGTCGTCTTGAGCGGAGCAGATGCTTTCCGTTCCCCATCGTATTACCAATCCCCGACTCGCGCACACCCGGCGCACGTTCAATTCGTACCGCCCGGAGTTCACAGCGGCCCGCCGTACATTCTCTAGCCGCGCTCTACAATGGCATTCTACGCCTGGCGCCGCTTTCCCTGTCGCAAACCCAATTGTACCGCCGGCCCACCGCCCGCGCCTCACGCCCGGTACCCTGCGCCTTACGCCTCCGATTTCGTCCTCAGTCCTCCACTCCTGCTGCGCATGAATTGTGCTCATACCTGCCGCGTCTTTTTCTTGGTCGGCGCTCTCTCTTTATCTTCCTCTACGCCTCTCCTGAAAATAGGGCCGCCAGACTGCCCCGAGGATTGCTTGGACCGGTCGCAACCGATCATTTTCATTCATCGTGTTGCGCCGAAGGCTCATGATAACTCTGCGTTGAAATCAGCCCGGCTTGAGACGCGTCAACCCCGGCGTGTATCACGTCGGTCGGCGGGAATTAAGAGCTGCGGATAGCGTTCGAGAAGGTCGCCGATGCGGGTGCGCGGAGAGTCGGTTGGGGGGCTGTCCGGCAGAAAGGGTGGTACGATAAACTGTTCCGAATCGCGCAGGACAGCGTTGATATGGTCCTGGACGGTGCTGGGGGAGATGGAGAGGCGCTGGGCGGTTTCTTCACGGGTGCGGCGCTTGACGAAGTAAAGATAGGCGACCGCCTTTTCGCGTTCTGTCAGCCGCCATGGCGGCGCTGCGTTTGTAGATCGGCCAAAAGAGGCGTCGATCTGTTGGAAGAAGCCGGCGAGCGAGGTCCGGGCCGCGCTCGCGTATTCTCGATCCGCGCACCAGGCGCGCACCGTTTCATGGGTGAAAGGACAGATTCCTTTGTCGGGAAGCTGGAGAAGCGTCATCGCCTGCGCAAATTCTTCAAGGTAACCGGAAGTCTCGGCGTACACTCCCTCGAGGCAGCAGCCGCTCAAGGTGTCAAACGTATCTTTGAGCATCCGCTGATAAACGCGGGCGTCAGCTTCCGACCATGAGCCGATGAAGTAGGCGAGCCCGGTCCGGCGACATCGCTCTGCCTCTTCGGGCGTCAGAATATCATCCCGGCGCAGGTCTCTGATCGCGAGCGAGGTGCGCCGGAGCTGCCAGTAAGTTGAGGGGCGAATGGGGAACAGCGTGCGGAAGCCGACCACCTGCCCGGCCAGCTCGTAGAAGGTGTAGGCCTGCGGGTTGTGACAGTGCCACCGTTCCCGCCGCTCCACGTCGAGCCGCTGATCCGCGCCGGCCGGATGACCGTCCGAGCGAGTCAATCGTGCAATGCTGGCAAAGTCGGCGTCGGCGTCCCGATGTGCGCCAATGGGCCGGCAAATGTAATCCATCCGGACTCTCCTCACCCTACGCCTGCATGGATCCCTGTATTACCCACGTCGTCACAGAGGATGATATCGATTAGTGGGTCACTTATCATATTAACGAAATTTGCGAGCGTGCGGCGCCAGGCGTGTAAAACACCCTGCAGAGGAGCCTGCGGATGATCGTCCTCCGGACGGGCGCGGCTCGGGCGGGGATGAGAGATCACGTCTTGCGCGGTCGCGGTGCAGGGTGTGAACGCGGCTCTCCGTGCGAATTGACCCACTTGGAGAGCGATGCTCTCACCGGGCGCTCATGACGAATCTCAGGGAAGCCCGGGCAACCGCCGGCGGGCTCGCCTTCATCGACTCGGTCGGCAGCTCAGGCGGCTTCCCCGGACCCGACGAAGAAAGGTTACCAGATGGTAGATAGCCTGATAGGGGCCATCCATATCCCACGGGTGGGCCAGACTCCAAATGGAAACGGTTCTGGACGTATGGAATCATCGATCGGGGTCGTGATCCGGGCCGCAGCCATTGACTGCTACTTGGGATCGTAGGGAATCCGGCTGCGATCAATTGCGACTTGATGGAGGCCGCGTGCCATAAGGAGACGAGCGATGCCCTGAACGACATGATTGCGAGCGGCATCCAGGCTATTAAGCGTTGCAAGTTGCCAACCGGGGCCGATGATAATCCTGAAGATGGGTAACTGCAACCCTCCGCGAAGATAATCTACATAAGGAACGAGGCGATCTCCACTGAAGCTCATCTGAAAGGCGTCGGTCGCGGGCGAACCTGTCGACGACTGGAGTTGAACGACGATAGCTTGAGCTCGATGGCCCTTCGGGTTCGTGGGAGCAGCTGTCTGCTGATGGGTGGTGGGTGAACGCGGCGGACGTTGGGGTGTGTG
>DASRZA010000466.1:0-13885 GCA_035686845.1 Armatimonadota bacterium
ATGATCGTTATGTGACAGCCGTCGTTATGTGATAGCCGTCGTTATGTGATAGCCGTCGTTATGTGATAGCTCGGGATAATCCTGATAACTCCAGGAATCAAGCGGCGGTCGGGGAGGTCTCAACCTCGTCTTCGAGTTCAGCATCGTCCGCGACAGTATCATCTCCCTCCTCGTCAACCAGGTCTTGGGACTCGTCCTCGCCGCCTTCGAAGCCGTCCTCTTCCTCAGTCTCCGCGCCCATCTCCAAACCAGTCTCATCAGAGATACCCTCTTCGCCCTGGGTGGAGATCGACTTCGCTTCGCAGATCGCGTCGGCCAACCTTGAGGTAATGAGCCGAACCGCTCGGATCGCGTCGTCGTTGCCGGGCACCACGTAACTGGCTTCATCGGGATCGCAGTTCGTATCGACGAGCGCCACGACGGGAATCCCGAGTCGATGCGCCTCCCGAACAGCAATATGCTCCTTTTTCAGGTCAATAATCACAATTGCCTGCGGAAGCCCGTTCATATCTTTGATGCCGCCGAGATTCCTCTCCAGCTTGTTCTTCTGCTCCATGATCCGGGCCTGTTCCAGCTTGGTACGCCGTGCGAGCGTGCCATCCGCCTCCTCGCGCTCGATCTCGCGGAGGCGCTGAATTCGGCGTCGGATGGTATCATAGTTCGTGAGCATGCCGCCAAGCCAGCGCTGATTTACATAGAACTGCCGGCAGCGCAGCGCCGACTCACGCACAGCGTCCTGAGCCTGTTTCTTGGTGCCGACAAAGAGTATATTCCCGTTGCCGGAGGCGATGCGGTGAAGGAAATTATACGCGTCGTCGAACAGTCGGGCTGTCTGATGCAGATCAATGATATAAATCCCATTTCGTGCGCCAAAGATATAGCGCTTCATCTTGGGATTCCACCTCCGGGTCTGATGCCCAAAATGGACGCCGGCTTCGAGCAGTTCCTTCATGGAAATATGTGGCATTGTAACCCTTTCTGGTTTATAGCCGCCTCAACTATGCCTTAATCCCCAACTGAAGCGAGAAAAACACGGGCCGTAACAGCCCTTCGCTCAGCAACCATGGGAGGCGCGTCGAGTGTGTATTCGCGTGCTCCGTTAGCGTTTTTGCGCCTCCGGGCAAGCCTTTACAGTCTACCACATTGCACGCCCATTCACAAACCGACGCGCCCTGCGCCGGTTTCCTCGTCGTCTCGTTTGGGGCGAACCTGACGGTCGTCTCGTGAGTCTTACTGAGTGCGGGCGTTGCCCGTGGCAGCTACCCCAATTGCGATGAAGTCGGGATGCTTTACACTGATTCGCGTAGTTGCCCCGCATGAAGTACGAACATCAGTCAGGAATAAGACCTCCTATGAAAATGATTCTCGCCGTATTGGCGATCGTGAGCCTGTCAGCATCGCCTTCGATGGCCCATGATTGGTACGCGGCGCCGAATGGTCAGAGATCGGCCCGCGGGACGACCGATGATCCGTTTGACATTACCTCTGCGCTGGATGGCAGCCAGTCGATCCGACCGGGTGATACCCTCTGGATCGAACCGGGGGTGTATCATCGCCAATGGATCCCACTGACAGCGCCAAACGACGCCGGTTGGGGCTTTCCTATGCGCCTCGCCGGAACGGCCGAGGCCCCGATTGAGATTCGCGGAATCGGGCGGGCGACGATTGACGGCGGCCTGGCGATTATCCCTCCGGCGACCCACCTGATCGTGCGCGATCTAGAGATTACCACGCTTCAGCCCCGGCCTGACGCGGCGCTTTCGGCCGATCCGAATGCTCTCACGATACCATGGGGAGGCCTCAATATTTTTACCGGCGATGGCTGCAAATACATCGACCTGGTGGTCCATGATAACTGTCAGGGCATCAGTTTCTGGCAGGCGGCGACAGATTCGGAAGTATACGGCTGCCTCATTTACCGGAACGGCTGGCGGACGTCACCGGACCCCCACGAACTGGGGCATGGGCATGCGCTTTACCTTCAGAACAATGGCAAGACAGGTCGAAAAACCGTCGCCAACTGTTACTTCGGAGGTGGGATAGGGGGCTATTCGCTCCACGCGTACGGTGAGGGTGGTCCGGTTGAAAATATCTCGGTGGATCAGAACGTTTTTGACGAGGCGCATAACGCTCTCGTTGGCGGAAAACTGCCCTCCTATGGCATTGAAGTCAGCGGAAACGATTTCTATCACACCTCGCTAGAGGTCGGGTGGTCGTCGCCTTACAATCGCGACTGTAAGATCGTCGATAATACGATGCTCGAAGGGCGCGGCAACGAGCTGGACATCAACAATTTCGTCCACACTGTACTGACGGGGAATACTGTGGTCGGATGGGGGGCCAATGTCACGCTCAAGCCCAATTATAAGGCGCCGGAGGGTGATACGTGGTCGATGGACTCCGCGCGAAATATCATCACGGACGAGGGCCTGAACTTTATGGGATTCCCGGGAGGGTTTCACCCTCCGGTAGCATGGAAGGGGTTGGTGGTCCACGAAATCCGGCCTGGTTACATCCAGTTAGGCGGCCACGGAACGAAGCCGGATCATGTCACCGTTCATATCCGGCCAGATCAGTACGACGCCAACCGGGCACTGCTTTCGATTTTTGACTGGACCCATCCGGGACTTCCCCAGGGCACGACGCAAATCGTATCCGGAAGGCCGCATTCGGTGAGCGTTGATCTCAGCGGATTCCTGTCGAAAGGAGATCATTACCGGCTGCTGGATCCACGTGATTTCTACGGGAAGCCGGTGCAATCCGGCGTCTTCGATGGAAACCCGGTCTCCATTGACGTGCCGGGCGATTTCCGGGCGCTGATGATCGTTAAGAACCCACCCCAGGGCGGATAACTGTTTTGAGGGTTCGCCGGCGATCATCCATCTCCTGAAGAACGACGGGCAGCCGGTCCAGGGACTCCTCCGAATCGAAGAGGCGGGATGGATCGATCCGCCCGGCATTGATTAGCTCAAAAGCTTCTCGGATGTCTGAGGGCGTATGATGGAAGCTGCCGTGAATCGTCAGCTCATCATAATGGAGTCGCCGGGCGTCCAACGAGACGCGGGCGCCGGCCGGACAGCCTCCAAATAGGTTCACTGCGCCGCCGCGGCGGACGGCTGAGATCGCCTGTTCCCAAATCTCTGGCGATCCGGTCGCTTCAAATACCCGATCGGGCCCTCGCCCGCCCACGGCGTCGCGGACTGCCCCGGCAAGGTCCACGGGAATATCGGGGCCGATGATCTCGGTGACGCCCCAATCCCGCGCGACGCTGAGCTGCGCCGCCCGACGGCCGGTGACGATGACCCGTGCGCCCGCGAGAGCGGCAAGCCGGGCGGCCATCAGGCCGATCGGGCCGGAACCAAGTATGGCGGCGGTTTCGCCGCTTTGGATTCCCAGCTCCCGTATTCCCTTGACCACGCACGCCAGCGGTTCCGTAAGCGCGGCCGCCTCCGCCGGCAGATGATCCGGAATTGCGAGAAGGTTACGGCGAACAATTCGTTCGGGGATCTTCAGAAATTGCGCGTACGCGCCATTTACGAAGAGGAGATCATCACAGAGAGATTCTTGGTCGCGAACGCAGTGGAAACAGCTTCCGCACGGCGCTGAATTCGCGCCAAGAACCCGGTCGCCGATTCTCCACCCGGAGACTCCGCGACCGATGGCAGCGATGCGGCCGGCGTATTCGTGACCAAAAATCGCGGGGGGCGTGATCATCCTGGCGTGATAGCCTCGACGAAACACTTTCAGATCGGTCCCGTCCGTTAGCGCCGCTTCCACCGCGATTACGATTTCGCCCGGATTGGGCAGAGGGGTATTCCGCCGCTCAACGCGAACGTCCCGCGCTCCGTACAGGACTGCGGCGGTCATCATGGACGGGAGGTTTTTTTTCATGACAGGCTCATCCGGAAAGGACCGCACTTTCGCCGGATACGACAGGGATGTAGGAAATAGGGCCGGGCGCGGTCAACATGAGTCCAACATTAGCAAATTCTCACCTTGTCTGTCTATTGCGTCAGGGAGAATACAGGGAGTGGACTATCCTCGCGCGATGCGTGCGCTCCTCGTTTTTTTCTGGCTGCTCGGCGGCGCCATCCTGACCGGACTGCTGCTCTTCACCGTGGGCAAGGTGAACTTTTCCAACGGGACCGTGGCGCTGCTCCTCCTGCATGGAGTGTTCGGCGCGGCCGCCGCCTCTATGGCGATCGTTGTCGCGCCCGGTCGATGGAAGCGGTTCTGGCGTCGGCGGGATAATCGGGAGCGACGCTACGCGCTCGCCCTTTATGCGGCGCTGGCCGTGGCGGGCTTGACCGGAGTCATCTTCTTTGTTGAGCTTTATCGAACGGGAAACGGCCAGCATTCCACATGGACGCTGCCGATACACGCCGCGGCCGGCTCTATGGTGGCGATCCTGCCGCTGCTCCGATTCGCACGAATCGCCGATCGACGTGCGCTGGTTGCTCTGGCTGCGGCCATCGCTGCCATCGCCGGCGCCGGCGCCGCGCTCCCATACGGGCGCGCCTCATCCGGCTACGTTTCGGCGAACCGGTACTATCAGGATCTTGCCTCAGCCACGCCCGCAGAGGCGGGCAGCGCTCTCTTTCCCGGGTTTCCGCGCATCAGCGGCGGGCGCGGAGGCGTCAAGGTCGCCAGTCAACGCGGCGGGAGTACACGCTGGCTCTGGGGTGACCGGAGCGCCTGGTGCGCGTCGTGTCACCCGGCAGCCGTCCGCGAGTGGGCTGGTTCTTCCCACCGACACGCGGGCTTCGACGATCCGTACTATGTGCGAGCGCTCTCCATTATCGTGCGGCGTGATGGGGCGCCGGCCGCACGGTTCTGCGCCGGCTGCCACGATCCCGCACGACTTTTATCCGGCGCCGACGTTTCCCGTGCCCCGGCGCCGGGCGAACCCAGCGGCGTGACGTGCCTCTCGTGCCATTCCATTGCCGGATTCTCCTCGCGGAGCGGGAATGGCGCCTTTATCGCCTCGCGGCCCGGTGGCCTGACTCCAGGCGCCGGCCCCGCCGGCCCGCTGGCGTGGTGGCAGCGAATGGCGCTGAAACTCTATCCGGCCGCGCATGCTGACGCTATGAACCAGATCGCGGATCGCTCGGCGCTCTGCGGATCGTGTCACCGGATGAGCGTCAATCTCGCGCTCAATCATTATAAGTTTGTGCGTGTGCAGGATGAGTATGGCGCCTGGCTTCGCAGCCCGGAGTCGGGTAGAGAGGCCCGCTCATTTTATCCGCTAACGGGTCATCATACCACTGAAGACTGCGTCTCGTGTCATATGCCAGGCGCCGGCGCCGGAACGATCGATCATTCGTTTGCTTCGGGGAACACCGCTTTGAGGACTCTGTTCGACGTGTCGAGCAAAGCGTCGGCGACTCCGCAAGGATCGGCAGCCGGATCCTTTGCTCCGGGCGTTATCGCCGTGGACCTCTTTTCGGCGAAGATAGATTCCGGCGGACACGGTGCTACCGTGGCGCCACTGCCCGCTTCGGCAGTCGTTCCGGGCGGGGCCGAGGTGGTAATCTCGGTAGTCGTTACCAACGGGGGCGTGGGGCATACGTTTCCAGCGGGAGATACGGACGCTCGCGACTGCTGGCTGGATCTAAAGGCACGAGGCTCGGATGGCAAAATTATTGGTGAAAGCGGCGGCGTCTCAACGGGCGGCGCCGTGGATCCGTCCGCCCATCGTTATGGCGATCTCTGGCTGGATCGGCGCGCCCGGCCGGTGCTGGATCGAAACCTGGAGAAGGCGGTGACGCTCGTCCGTAAGCGACTCATCGCGGCCGGGGCGTCGGACGTGGTCCGATACCAGTTCCGGATGCCGCGATCCGGATCGATAACACTTACCGCGGCCCTGAAATATCGCTCGATCGGTCTCACTACGTCGCAGCTGCTGGGGCAGACTCTCGTGCCTCCCACAACCGTTATGGCACGGGCTGGCGTACGCCTCACGGCATCCCCTCATCCGATACCCGCGAGTGTGGGCTCACATGGCGCCGATGCCGCACGGTGGAACGAATACGGGATTGGATGTATGCTGCAGGGAGACGCGGGGAATGCGGCCTCGGCGTTCAAAATGGTGCAGCGCCTGGCGCCGCGCGAGCCCGGCGGATACGTCAACCTTGGCCGGCTCTATCTCGAGCAGGGCCAGCCTATAGACGCCGCCCGGCAGTTTGCGCTCGCGCTCCATCTCCGTCCCGGCGATCCCATCGCCCGCGCCTGGCTTGGACAATACTATCTTGGGGTGGGGCAGTACCGGGACGCCCTCGTTGAGTTCAATTCCTCGCTGCACGCCTTCCCCCTCGACCCCACGCTATGGTTCGACGTGGGGCGAAGCCATTTTCAAAGGGGTGAGTTTCAGGCCGCCGAACGAGCGTTTCAAAAGAGCCTGGAGTTGGACCCGGACCAGGTAGATGGTCATTACCAATTGATGCGGACCTATCTGGCGCTCCACCAGGTGGATTCGTCTCATCTGGAACGAGCGATTTACCTCTATCTCAAGGATGATGAGAGCATGGACCAGGTCGTCAGCTCCTATATCAGCCGGCATCCGGCGGCAAGGCTTGATTTGCTTCCCACCCACGTGAATACGCTGCGGCTCGCACGGCGGACGGGAGGGTGATTTTATGGAGAGTGGGAGATGTCACTTAGGATGAGAACGCGGCGCGGGGGCCTCCGGCAATGCTACTTTTTGGCCGGCTTAGTGGCCTCCGTGGCAGCCGCGTGCGTGGTCCTTGGCTGTGGGCGCATTGGATCTTCCGATCCTGATGCCCCACGACTGGATCCGGTCCGGTACGGCGCGCCGGGCGCCGAATCCCCGTCGCTGATCGGAAAGCCAATCTTTACCGATGTCACCGCTCGGGCTGGCATCCGGTTCCGACATGAGACCGGCGCATTCGGTCAGAAGTATATGCCCGAGACAATGGGATCGGGCTGCGCTTTTCTCGATTACGACAACGACGGATGGGAAGACGTCTTGCTCATCAACAGCGATTACTGGCCCGGTCATAAGGCGAGCGGCGCCGCGCCGACCATGAAGCTTTATCACAACGATCACAACGGCCATTTCACCGACGTCACGGCGCGCATGGGGCTGGCGATCCCGATGTACGGAATGGGCGTGGCTGTCGGCGATTATGATAACGACGGTTGGGACGACCTCTTTGTCACCGCGCTTGGCGGCAGTCATCTGTTTCATAACGAGCACGGACACGGCTTCGTGGACGTGACTGGCTCGTCCGGGATTCATGACGCAGGCTGGCCGACGAGCGCCGCATGGATCGACTACGATCGGGATGGCCGACTGGATCTCTTCGTCTGCCACTACGTTAAGTGGACGATGGCGACCGACATCATGGTGACCGCCGACGGAATCCATAAAACGTATGCCACGCCGGAGCCCTACGCCGGCGAGTCGTGCCGGCTGTATCATAATGAGGGCGGCGGCCGTTTCAAGGACGTGACCGGACCGGCGGGGATCGCCAGCAGCCACAGCAAGGCGCTTTCGGTTGTGCCGCTTGATTTTAACGGGGACGGCTGGACCGACATCTTTGTGACTAACGACACGCAGCCCAATTTTCTCTTCCAGAATCTGGGAAATGGGCAGTTCAAACAGGTAGCGCTCGGCGCGGCCGTCGCCGTCTCGGAGCAGGGGACGGCGCGCGCTGGAATGGGCTGCGATGCGGCCGATTATGATGGAAGCGGCCGCCTGAGCCTGGTGGTAAGCAACTTCAGTGGAGAGCAACTAGCGCTTTACCACAATGACGGCGGAGGACTTTTTACCGACCGCGCCGCCGAATCGGGAATTGGCCCCGCCAGCAGCCGGTTCCTCGGGTTCGGGATGTTCTTTCTTGACTACGACGGAGATGGCCGACCGGATATCTTCGTGAATGATGGCCACGTGATGACCGACATCTCCATCAAGATGACCGACGTCTCGTACGCCGAGCGGCCGCTCCTCTTTCACAACGAAGGCGGCGGCAGATTCTCCGACGCCTCAGCGGCGGCGGGCGCCAACCTGGATTCGGCCCGTGTGGGCCGGGGCGCCGCCCGCGGCGACTTCGATAACGATGGCGCGCCCGATATCCTGCTAACCACGAACCAGAACCGTGCTTACCTCTTCCGGAACAGCTTTCCGGCGCCCCGAAGCTGGATAGGAATCCGGCTGGTTGGTCGCGAGAGCAACCGGGATGGCTACGGCGCAATGGTAATGGTGACGACTCCTCTGGGAGAGCAGCTCAAGCAGTGTACGGCGGCGGGCAGCTATCTCTCTTCCATGGATCGGCGGCTGCTCTTTGGCCTGGGCCGCGCGAAATCGGTTTCAAGCGTGACCATCCACTGGCCCTCGGGGCGGCTGCAGGTTGTGCGGCCGCCCGCGATAGACCGTTATATCACGATTATCGAACCGTAGGGGCGATGCATTCGCCGTATACCTCGGGCGCCTGAAATCCTTCCGGCGAATGCTTCGCCCTTACACCATCGGCGCCCGGGCCAGCCGGCGGAGCGCATTTCGGATGAGCTGCAGGCCATGCTCGCCGTGAAGGGTGAGGAGCGACTCCGGGTGAAACTGCACCGCGACCATTGGGAGAGTGCGATGAGCCACGGCCATCAGCACACCATCTTCGGAATCGGCGATGGGGGCCAGGCAATCCGGGAGCGCGTCCGGCTCAGCGAACAGCGAATGATAACGTCCGGCCTGGAACTGTTCCGGCATGCCCTCGAAGAGCCAGTGGTCCTGCCGGCGAATGAGCGACGCCTTCCCGTGGACCGGTTCCGGAAGCACGCCAAGCCGGCCCCCGAACGCTTCCACCATCCCCTGAAGTCCCAGGCAAACCCCAAAGACCGGCGTGCCCGTTTCGGCGCAAAGTCTTACGAGCGCGGGCACACCATGATCCACCGGCCGGCCCGGTCCCGGTGAGAGCGTTACGAGGTCGGGATGATATTTATCCAGCGTGGACTGGTCCACCGGCGCGCGCAGTGTGATCACCTCGGCGCCCGCCTGTCGAAGATAGTTCGCGAGCGTATGGACAAAGGAGTCCTGATGATCCACGAGCAGCACGCGCGGCGGCCGGACCTCGCTGCTTGAGACGACGCCTTCTGCTTGGGTCGGCGTCTGTTGACCGGTCACTGCCGCCGACGCCTGTCGGATCACGTCGAGCATGGCGGCGGCTTTTGTTCGCGTCTCTCGCTCCTCATCTTCCGGTACCGAGTCATAGAGCAGCGTGGCGCCGGCTCGCACCTCGGCGACGCCTCCGGCGAGCCGGATGGTTCGGATGGTGATGCCGGTATTGATGGCCCCGTTGAACGTGAAGAAACCGACTGCCCCACCATAGTAACGGCGGGGGGATTTCTCGTTTTGCTCGATAAACTCCATGGCGGCGCGTTTTGGCGCCCCGGTAACCGTCACCGCCCAGGTATGGGAGAGAAACGCGTCGAGGGCATCAAATCCTTCGCGCAGCCGGCCCTCGACGTGGTCGACGGTGTGAATGACTCGTGAATACATCTCGACCTGCCGCCGGCCGACCACCCGAACGGAACCGGGCACGCAGATACGGGACTTGTCATTCCGGTCCACGTCGGTACACATTGTCAACTCCGACTCATCTTTGGATGAATTGAGAAGAGTCAGTATCTGATCGGCGTCGGCGATGGCGTCTCGCCCCCTCGCGATCGTTCCGGAGATAGGGCAGGTCTCAATCCGGGCGCCTTCCACGCGAACAAACATCTCCGGAGAAGCGCCAATTAGCTGTTCGGATCCGAGGTTGAGCAAAAAGCCGTACGGGCTGGGATTTCGTTCGCAAAGCCGCTGAAACAGGGCGGATGGCAGCGCCGGGCACGGTATCGAGAACACCTGCCCGGGCACGACCTCAAAGAAATCGCCCTGCCGGCACCCCTCGCGTACCCGTTCCACCACGCTTGCATACTCCCCCGGCGCGTGATCACATTCGGGCGCCGTGCGGGACGGCGAATGTGGCAGATCTTCGCCCGTTCTGGGGAGACCGTGAGTGCTGACGCCGTCATACTCGAAGTCGTAACGCGACCGGTAGCTGCTGTCCTTGATCCGATCCGCGATCAGGATTTCGTCGGGCAGGTAGAGAGTGAGGTCCGGATCGTCGGATCGCTGCTGGCGCTGCGGGATCGGCTCAAACTGAAACACGAGGTCGTAGCCGAACGCCCCATACAGTCCAAGGTGCGGATCTTCCATGGACCCGAAGAGCCCGTGAAAGACTCGAAGCAGTGAAAAGATGGATGGCTGGTGACTGCGCTCCTCTTCCGCAAATGCGCCTTCGGGCGTTCGAATCTTCCCGGACAGTTCCGCGCCATTTTGCTCGACGGCAAGAACGTGCGCCGCGCCGTTCAGGGCCTTCAGGATGGGCGAAAGGAGCGCCTCCCCGCGCGGGTTCAACGCGCGGATGATAAACGATCGGCCGCGTCCCTCGATAAGCAGCGGCGGGTCAACGAACGCGATCTCAAACCGGCGATAGCGATCGGGATATTCGTAGTTGCTGGTAAAGACACCGCCGCGCCGGTTATCGAGAGCGCGCCGGGGCGGTTCCAGGACTTCATTCAGATCCACCGGCTCAACGGTTCTGGTGATAGTGATACCACCGCTCGAAACGTACCGATCCACGCGCGGCCGGATGTCCACCGCGGGGGAGAGAGCAGAGATCGATTTTAGTAGTGGCAAACCGGCGCTCACGTTCAGGGCGCCAGGAGCATGGGTATGTGGAGCAAGAGTATCTGTCATAACGGCCTCCAGTGGGCCGGGCCGGGCTATCTGCCCGCCGGAGCGTTAGCTAACGCTCCAGATACGCCCTCAGAAGGGGACGCAGCGCAAAGAGAGCCGTGGCGCCGGCCACGGCTCAAAAAAAGACCGCGACCGCCCATAGGGGCGCCGCGGCAAAAGTGATGATCAAAAGAAACAAGCCGTCGGCCGCCTATATGGTTGGGCGGCGCCAGCAGCGTGTAATCGCAGATTCGAGAATGTGCGTCATTATGCCTGCTCTCAACTGTTTCTTCGCCCCAACGCCAGCCATTCGAGTGGCCTTCTGTATGTGGGGTCAAAAATCTATGTTACCACCCTCCGGGGCATCTGTCAATGCCCGGTTGCGCGCCGATCTAGGTTTCACAGCGACCGTGCCCACTTCATGATTCATCCATTAGCTGGATTTCAATGGAAGAGGGAGTTCAGAGTGACTTGTCGAACGCGAAAGAAGACGGATGGACCCGTACGGGCTTCGAACCCTAGCGCCAAAAGTCCGAGTCACGGGTTTCGAGAAAGGTTCGAGGAAAACAAAAATACGAGCTTGGCCGAATGAGGAGATGATCATGCGACGGGAATCCACAGCCATCCGGGAGCACAGGGTCGCTTTTGCAGTCTTGCGCCTGGGCGCCATCTTTTCGCTTCTGCTGGCGGAAACTTGCGTCGCCTTCGCAACCCCCTTTCCGCCTGAGAGTCAGACTCTATTCGCCTGGGGTAACGCGTTTTACGGACAGTTAGGCAATGGCACGAACACGAACAGCAGCGTGCCGGTCAAAGTTTCCACTCTCTCTGGCGTGACGGCCATCGCTGCCGGCGAGTTCCACAACATCGCTCTGACGACGGACGGGACGGTATGGACCTGGGGAGACAATGAGTTTGGGCAGCTCGGCCTCGGTTCGACCAGAAACAGCAGTTTGCCTTTGCCCGTGAACTCCCTCTCTGGTGTTACGGCGGTCGCCGGCGGGGATGGACACAGCCTCGCGCTGAAGACGGATGGGACCGTATGGGCATGGGGCTATAACCAGTCTGGCGGTCTGGGCAATGGCACGACAACCGACAGTCACGTACCCGTGGAGGTGACCGGCCTCTCCGGCGCCGGAGCGATTTCCGGTGGCGGCGCCTACAGCCTCGCGCTCAAGGGCGATGGGACCGTATGGGCGTGGGGCTATAACGAGTCCGGTGATTTGGGTGATGGCACGACAACCGATAGTCATGTACCGGTGGAGGTGACCGGTCTCTCGGGGGTCACCGCAATATCGGCCGGCGAGATCCACAGCCTAGCGCTGAAGACGGATGGGACGGTTTGGGCGTGGGGAGATAACTCTTCAGGCCAACTGGGTAATGGCACGACCACCAATAGCAGCTTACCGGTACAGGTGAGCGGTCTTTCCAGCGTTTCGGCAATCGCCGCCAGCAATGGCGCCAGCGCGGCCCTGAAGGCGGATGGCACCGTCTGGACATGGGGCAACAATCTTCACGGTCAACTTGGCGATGGATCCAACAACCCGAGCACCAAACCGGTAAAAGTGAGCGGTCTTTCAGGCGTTACTTCTATCTCTGCCGGACAGTCTCACTTCCTGGCGCTCAAGGCGGACGGGACTCTTTGGGGATGGGGAGGCAATAGCGCCGGTCAGCTCGGCAACGGCTTGACAGACGACAGCAGCCTGCCGGTTGAGGTAAATGGCTTCACTCGCGTGCTATTAATGGTCGCGGGCGGGTTTCACAGCCTGGCAGTGGCCGGAGATATGACGCCGCCAATCACCACCGCGGCTCCCTCAGGACCCGCCGGCGCGAATGGGTGGTATTCCGGCGCTGTCACCGTCACCCTCACCGCCGCCGACCCGGATGAGCCTTCGGATCAACTGATCACCTTCTATGCCATCGATGGAGGGGCGCAGCAAACCTACGTGGGTCCCGTTCCCGTTTCCGGCGACGCCAAACATACCGTCAGCTATTACAGCAAGGACCGCGTGGGCAATCAGGAGGCGGCTAATACGCTCACGATCCCCATCGATTCCACGGCGCCCGTCACCACGCTCACCTTCACCGGACCGGCCGGGTCCGACAGCAGCTCATTTACCGGCCCGGTTCAGGTGAAACTCTCGGCTGCCGACAACGTCTCGGGTGTCAGCGTGACGAACTACTCGATCGATGGCGGATCGCAGCAGACATACGGGCAGCCGTTTACCGTCGCAGACAATGGGACGCACACCCTCACGTTCCAGAGCGTAGATGTCGCGGGCAACGAGGAGGCTGTCAAGACGCAGAAACTTCTCGTCGATACCTCTTTCCCAACGATTATTATCACCTCGCCGGAGAGCAAAACTTATCTGCTCAACCAGGTCGTGATCGCCTCTTACAGCGCCGCTGATACGACAGATGGCGTCACCGCGTCCGCCGGCCCGGTCCCTTCGGGCAGCGCCATAGATACGGCGTCTGTGGGCATGAAGACGTTCACGGTGAAAGCGACAGATACCGCCGGGAACAGCTCAAAGTCAAGCGTGAACTACACCGTCGCGTACGGTGTGAAACTGCTGTACGACCCCACGAAAGCAGTTTCCCCGGGACAGCCTCTGCCAATCTCACTGCAGTTAGTCGACTCGACCGGAAACAATGTCTCATCGGCGGGCGTCGCGCTCCAGGCTGTCAGCCTTACGCCTTCTGGGGCGCCGCAGTCTTCGGGTTCCGGCGCCGGGCCAGCGTTTACCTACGACCCTGCAGGGGGAGGGACCGGAGGCTACGTTCTTAACCTCGACACCAGCGCGATACCGGTCGGCGGGTTCAACCTCAACTTCCTTTCGGGAAATGATCCCACGCTGCACCAGGCCGCCTTCACCATCTCCGCGCCAACCGCGAACATTCCCGCTGGCGTCTCCATGGTGAGCGAGCCGTTTGCCAGCTCCGGAGACCTGGCGGCGCTGTTTGGACTCCAGATATTCCCGGACGGCTCCGCCGACGCCGCCATCTACGACCCGGTTTCCAGCCAGTATCTGCTCTACCCTCATCTGATGGGAGCGGATGGAAAGTCGG
This sequence comes from Armatimonadota bacterium, assembly GCA_035686845.1. GTDB lineage: Bacteria > Armatimonadota > DASRZA01 > DASRZA01 > DASRZA01 > DASRZA01. The sequence goes on from DASRZA010000466.1 coordinate 13,802, forward strand.
GACTGCCCGGTCGTGGATACTGGGTCCTGGAAAGCAAGCCGACGAACGTACAGAGCGGCGCGGCGCCAAACCCGACGCCACTGG
>DASRZA010000467.1:0-7212 GCA_035686845.1 Armatimonadota bacterium
ATTACGGATGGCAGCGGGAACGTGCTGTCCAACAACGTTTATGACCAGTTCGCGGTCGCGAGGTACACGAACGGCAGCGCGCAGACGCCGTGGCGGCAGCAGCAGGCGCAGGCCGCCGATGAAGGGCTGCTAAGCGTGGGCGGGGGAACGTTCATGTCGGCGTCGACCGGGGCATTCACCCACAAAGGGCCTCCCCCACCCAAGCATAAGAACACTATTGCGTGTTTGAGTTGCCTTATGCGCCACGCGTCTCTGAGCAAGACCGCTCAGCAGACACTTATGGAATGCAGTGGTGTTTGCCTGGACCCGTCATCGCCCGGCTCAAACCAGCCACTCGACCCCTTCAAGGGAGCCCCTCCGACTCCCGGAGTACCGACGCCTCCCGGGGCTCCTTTCCCCGTAGGGGGCGGTGTTACCTGCTACTACGACTTCGTCACGAATGAAGGCGGCGTCGAGGCTTCCGGCAAGGTGGGTGGCGGATGGAGTTGGAAGTGCGAGATCGACACCACCAAGGGCGGCAGGGGAACCGCCGGCTTTAGCCACCCGCTTTGACGAGCCCGGGGGGACCGCGGGGTCCGGAGCGCCCCGCGGTCCCCCCGCATGGAAGGAACACCACGATGAGTTTTCACAGCGCACGTTCAATTTGTTTTCTAATTGTATCGACCGGCCTCCTGCTGCCGGTTCCCCGAGCCTGCAGCGCCGTCCCGACGCGGCGGACGACGTCGGCCCCGATCGAGTTCCCGCGTGGCTCCATTCTGCCGGTGATTACTGCTCGCATCAAAGGCATCAACGCTCGACTGCTGCTGGACACGGGGACAAACGCGGTGGTCGTCAGCGAAGCCTTTGTGAAGAGAGCGGGCCTCGACACTCGGACGGTCGAGCTCCCCCCGGCAAAGCGGCCGGTCCAAAACGCGGCGAAAATAGCGCATCTGCCCTACATGGACGTGGGAGGGTGGCGCCTGCCGGGATTCGACTCCAATGTTGTTAGCTCAGTGCCCACGCCAGGCGACTCGGGGCCCGTTGACGGAATTCTTGGGTGGCCGATCTTTCAGCAATACGCTGGCCTCATTGATTTTGGCGCTCGCCGCCTCACCCTCTGGTATCCCTCGGGGCTTTCTCCCGCCGAGATCAAGGCTGCGGGCATGGACGCGGCGAAACCAGTTCCACTGGTGGCGGCGCCGGACCACTACTGCCACGTGGCGATCAAGATCGGGTCCTCGACGTTTGAGGTCCGGCTTGATACGGGTTCGGAGGCGACGACCTTAGCGCCGGCAGCAGCGGCGGAGTTGAAGCTGCGGCCGCTGGCCCAGGGAACTATTCTTGGTTTCAACAGATTTCCGACAGGGGTTAACCTGACTCGATGCCCGGGTATCAGCGTCGGTGGCGTTCATTTCGGCCCCTGCGTCGTTGACTACCCGGTCTTGAGCCACGGGGCCGTCGCCCCCGCCCTGGGTATGAACCTGCTGAGGAACGCGCGCATTCTTATCGACCCGGGCGCGCGACAGATCCGGTTCGCACTCCCGCCCGCAGCGCCCTCCGCGGAGATCGTTGCCGACTGGAGCGTTTATCGGGCGCCGATGCGGCTCGTGGGTGAGGACCGGATCCCGGTCATCGGCGTGGAATTGCCCGATCATAAGCTCCACTGGTTTGGGTTCACGTTCAATCGCCCCAGCGCTGTCGTCAGTCGGATTGCGGCTACGCTCGGAGCGCCAGAGCAGCCCGGCCCCGGCCACCCCGGAGTCAAGGATTTCAAGGCTGATCTCGGCATCGGCGGTCACGCGATTCGCAACGTGCGGTTACTGGCGCTGTCGTCGGCCGAATTGGACCCCGAGGGAGATGGAATCGAGGGGGTCATCGGTTACACGTTGCTGGAGACCATGGCCGTTAACATCGATCCGTCCAGGAGCCTGGCCGAGGTCATTCTCCCGGGTCCCGCCGGCTTCTTGCTACCGCCGCCTCCAGCGGGCGAAGCGCCGGTGGGTATCGCGCCTGGCGCATACGGGGCCTGGTACGTGAAAGCCTCGCTGGACGACACTTCGGTCAACGCGAGCCCCGATCTTCACGACCGGTTGATCCTTGATTCGGTCGGCACCGGCGGCCGTGCCCCGCAGCCTGCACGGCAATTCTCTCTGAGATCACAGACCAGTCGTCTAATGGCGGGCCGGTTTCGGTCGCTCCGCGTGGGCGACGTGACGCTTCGGAGCCCGGAGGTGGTGGAGGTTAGCGACAGCGATCAGGTGTACTTCTCCCTCGGCCTCGATTTCTTCCGCGGCCGTTCTCTATATCTCGACGCGCCCATAGGAGCGATCTATATGACTCAGAAAGCGCCAATCAGCCCGCCGGCGCTTGACGAGTATCAGGGCACCGGCATCGAATCGCTCCGGCACCACGGCACTGATATCTATGTTCGCGCTGTGCTCGATCCGTCGCCGGCTTCTGAGGCCAATATCCAGGCAGGAGACCAGATACTGGCCGTCGATGGAATCGCTCCGAGCAAGCTGCCGCCGCTCAAGCTCGGGCGGGAGCTCTGGGTGCCGGACGGGAAGACGGTCGTCCTGAAGATCAAGAAGAAAGATCAGCCGCAGCCTGTTGAGGTGAAACTTGTGCGGCGTAAACTGCTCTGACATTACTTTGGATTCGTTATGTGGCGCTCCGTGCGGCCAGGAGCGCCGGAAAGGGATGAGAGATGCGATATTTACTTGCCGTTCTATGTCTTTCAACCGCGGCGGTCGGCGCCGCGCCCCCACCAGCAGCGCCCGCGACGGATGAGGTGGTCAAGGTCGTGTCGGCCGATTTCGTATTCGATGCGAAGGGGAAGGTCTATACGAACCCGACGGACACCAGTTGGTACGGCGCGGAGGGGAAGCGCACCGAGTCCGGTGGCGGGGTTGTGGTAATACCCGCCGGGCAGCCGTACGAGTTCGAGCTCGACGCGAGACACAAGATCGCGACACGTTACCCGGACTACGGCGCAGAGACCCTTCCCACCGGGCCCGACAACCGGTTTGTGGACTACCTTGGCTGCCACTGCGCTGTCGTTGACACGCCCTCCCCGGCCGGCGCCACGTCGAAGGCCTGGCTGGCGACCATCGCCGGCAAACGCGTTCGCCTGCAACTGGCAAGTTGGGAAAAAGGATGGCTAATCGTGCTTGCACCGGCGATCCTGGTCGAAGAGAACGCCGCTCCGCCTCGCGGGGGTTTCGGCGTTCCGCCGGGCTACAAGATCGTCGTCGGTAAGCTGCCCTGGGAGCAGGCCCCCCGGTGATGGGACCGGCGATCTCGCCAGTGCGGAGCGCGTCCCTGATACGATTGACGTGGATCGCCGACGACCCTACCTCCTGGAGGGGCTGTGGAAAGGCGGCCGGGCGCCATGGAAGGTGTGGGAGTAAGGTACAATTAGCCATAACAGCTGCACGTCCGGACTGGCGCTTGAACTCCCGGCCCCGATCCTGCTAAGGTATTAATGACCAGGGAGAATTTACCATGCCTCACCAGACACAGAGTTCCACTCCGTTCGCCGCCTCTACCCCCCGATCTGCCGGAGGATTTGATCTTGGCGAGCCCATTTTTACCTACTATATCCGGCGCAGGGATGGCGAGCGGCCGCTCGCCATGCTCTGCGCTTTCGTCGCGGCGCTAACGCTGGGGCTTACGTTCTGGTCCATTCATCGGACCAGTGACTGGCGGCCGTTCGCTTTCTACTCAGTCTTTTGCCTCTTTTCGGTGATTTGCGGGACGATTCTGACGATGCAGTGGAGGAATGACCGGCTGATCGCCTACCGCGAGGGTCTGGTTCATTCCAACTGGCGCGATCGGAAGAGCTTCTTTCGATGGGATGAGGTTGACCGTGTTACGTCGAAGCGTCGTCCGTACAACTATCGTCTGATACTCGAAATCGGATCCGATCAGCGGTTTGTCATTCATGCCGATTTTCCTAATCACGAGGAGGTGTTCGCCGCCTGCATAGACAGGCTCGCCGCCGTGGGCCGGCCCTTAATCGTCGACGAACTCGACGATGAACCGGATGCGAACGCGAGCGTCGTCGATCCGAAGTCGGTGTAAGTTCTTAAAGTGGCCCCTGATCGCTCTCATCGAATGCCCGGTGGCGTTAGCCTGGATGCGGAAGCGCAAGCCGCTCCGCGTCGGGACGTGACGGTTCGAATTGCGGCAGCCGCTGAAGACCGGGCCGGCGCCTTAGAGGTGCGGCGGGCGGTCTTTGTGCACGAACAGGGTGTGCCGGAAGAACTGGAGATGGATGATCTCGACGCTGACTGCATCCACCTTGTCGCGCTGGCCGGCGGTCGGGTTATCGGCGCCGCCCGGCTTTACGAGCACAACGGGATCTGGCACGTTGGCCGTGTCGCCGTAACGCCTGAGTGGCGTAAATGCTCCGTGGGCACGCGGCTTATGGAACTGGCTGCAAAAACGGCCGCGGAACGGGGCGCCCGCGGCCTGGTTCTGAATGCGCAGATTGAGGTGATTCCGTTTTATGAACGCCTCGGATATATCGCCGAAGGCGATCCATTCCTGGAAGCCGGCATCTGGCATCGGTCAATGCGATTGGATGGACCGTAGACCATCGCACAGCGGGTGGTCAGGTAATCTGAGATGCGCGCTGCGCCGGCGCTAACCGCGCGGCGGGATCAGTCTCTCGCATCGAGTTGTCGTAATAGTGGCAGAGAGCCGCGGTCACCAGCGTGCTAAAGATCACGCACAGCGCAATCACCGCCAGCCCGATCATTCCCTGCATCGACCAGTACGCCAGCAAAGAGCCCCCCACGGCGCAAAGGGCGCCAACCACCCCTTGCTCCCAGATAGACTGACGGGCGTGCTCTATTGCCATCGTGCCATACGGCGCAAACACCTGAACGCCCAGGTTTTGCTCCTCCATCTTTGAAGTCTTAACGAGCGCTCGCGTCGACGCCGACGCGCCCCTGTAGACTATCTCTTGCCCCGCTTTCATCTTCGCTGCTCTTTCGACCGCCATTGTCAATGCCCGGATATCCTCGCGCAATCATGCCGCGCGCCGGAGCCACCGGAGCGCGGCGCTCAACCGCCCCGGCGTTTCGAGTTCAGTTTTCGCAGAGTCTTTACGTCTGCTTATTATAGGTTGTACCCATGAATGGCGTAGACGCAACCAGCGTCGGACGATCTTCTCGCGAACCGCCAGGTTCGGCCCTTGATTTTAGCACTCAGTCGGAGGGCCGGCCAACAGCGCGACCCTATTATACGCCATTTGAAGTAAAGCGGAGCGCCTTCGCCTACCACCCGGACCATCTCGGCGCCGCCGACCAACGCCGAAACTCCTGAAGATTCCTGTCGCTTGAGCCGAAATCATAAAACAGACAGACTCGTGATTTCGCCAAATATTCACGACTCATTGGAGAGGCAGCGATATGCAAGGTAGATCAAAACGATACCAGCCAGCTTCAACCAGCCGAAAACTCAACCGAGGGCAGTCAGCTTTCTCACGCCGCGTGACCCGGTTCCACCGGAGCATCCCCGGATTTACGATTGTGGAGATCATGTGCGCGATGACGCTGCTCATCGTGGGCGCCTTCAGCGTGTTTACCCTGATCATCCAGTCGATTGAGTCGAACATGGAATCGAGTCATTATAGCACTGCACGCGCCATCGCTCAGCGCGAAATGGAAGAGATTCGCACCAAAGTCTGGACTTCGATGCCAACACCCAATAACGCGGACCCCATAAACCCTACGCCCGCGTACACCATCGATGGCGTGAGCAGTCTGCTGCCGGCCGGCGTGGGCACCTACCTGGTTACAGCGGAGAACAGCTCGTCTCAATCCGGGCTGGACCTGATCACAATTACGATCACGTGGACGGAGCCGGGCCGAGGCACGGATAGCATTATTCTGGACACCTACGTCACTGAAAACGGCCTCAATTCGCACTGATGGGAGAACGCGGTATGCGACGAAGACAAGGCGGGTCCCGATCAGGATTCACGCTTTCAGAGATGCTGGTCGTGATTGGAGTGAGCGCCATTCTGGCCATGGCGGTTTGCGCTCTCACGATCACCACCTATTCAACGTTTGGCGCGCAGCTCCGGCAGGATGAGGTCACGGCGCGATGTAGAATACTGCTGGCCGGGTTTACGACCGACGCGGTATCCGCGTCGCAAGTGATCTACGTGGGCGCCGGGCCCTATACTCCGCCCACGCTTCCATCGGGGCAGTCATATACCTATCCTAAGGACGGCGCGGGCCAGACACAAACGACCGTTCCCGCCGCGACCAAGCTGGTTGTCTTTGCCGTCCCTTCGTATAACGCCAGCGGAACGATTCCCGCGGTTAGCGATTACGTTGGCTATGGCTGGAACTCAACCGCAGGAACCGTCGTGAGGACTTGCATTCCAAACTCGCAGAGCAGCCGCCCGGCGAGTGACCGAATCGTGCCCGAAGGCGGGCAGTACGACTCCGGCATGGGAATGGATCTCCACGTCGCCTCGTCTTATCCGAATACGACTTACGCCGATCAGGATTACGACATCGGCGCCAAGGACGGCACGGGCGCGTATCTCTTTGAAGGCAGCAGTCCTTCGATTGGCGTGCAGAACGTGGACAAAGTCGATCTCGATGCCACGGTCGCCGCCAAAAGCTGGGGCCAGACGGTCTCGATGGAGCTCAAATCCGAAGCGCGCATGAGGAACTGGCGGCAGCCGTAGCGCTCGACCCTTTCTTAAAGAAAGATCCTCCCGGGACGCCTGCACGAAGGCAAAAGGAATCTCAAATGGTACGACTTAAACTTCAACGCTCTCACGGCGATATCGGCCGCCGGGGCAATCGCACGGGAAGCACTCTGGTCGTGGCGATTATCACGACGATGATCGTGCTGATGCTGGGGCTTGTTCTCGCCGACGTAAGTACCCGCGACATGCAGAATTCTTTCTATAGCTTTCATCGTGAGCAGGCGACGGCGGCCGCGGAAGCCGGCGCCGATCTCGCTGTTTGGGAACTTAAGAATGGGAGCCTGAACGGCGAGAGCAACGGATCCTGGCGGACCGATCAGGCGTGGGGAAGCGATCCAACCGGTGGACCCTTCACAGGAACCATGCCTGGATCGCTCGCGACGTACAGCGTTACGGTATTAGACGCAAGCAGTCCCTGGACCGGCGACGTTGCCATCACCAGCACCGGTACAAGTGAAGACGGGCTCGACACGGTAAAAATCACCGTCATTGACCAGGTG
>DASRZA010000468.1:0-5434 GCA_035686845.1 Armatimonadota bacterium
GTGAGGCCCCAACGGTTTTCCGTCCGGCAAAAGAAGACGGAGATGCAGAAGAGGCTGCGGCGGCAGGCTGACGTTGAGGGTCACCTCTCGCTGCCTGGACGACGAGATGGTCCGCCAACAGGAAACGTAGCCTTCGGCATCTACTTTGACTCTATAGTCGCCCGGCCGACCCACGTGGAGGATATAGCTGCCGTTTACGATCGACTGAGTCTCCACCAGTCGACTCGAGGCCCCGGCTGCGAATAGGGAGATCGTCGCTTGTGAGACGGGCTTTGCGGTAGCTCTATCGGTGATCTGGCCCGCCAGCACGGTGGCTGCGTTGGCCCCGGCCGGGAAAGCCATACTCAGTGCGATGGCTGCCCCGATCGTGCCGAAGATGAGGCGCCTGGTCGGTTTGGGACTGTCCATATCGCGGCCCTCCTGCCGTTATGACCACGCCTCCGGCTGTTTTGTCCCTGGTTGTTCTGGATCACTAAAGTCTGTCGGCGCCCAGACTGCTCGACCCCCAACCTGGACTAAAATCCACCCATCAAACGCCGTGAACGATATCATGCTTTATCAACCGGCTCGCCGTCCTCCCACTCCGGCCACGTTTCTGCCGCGACGGGCAGCGCCGACTCGGCGAATCGGGTCGAGGCGCCAGCGAGCAGCGAATAGCCCTCTTCAGCGAGCGCGTCCCTGTAGCGTTTCTCATCCTCTCGAATCAGATCGGTCAGATAACGAGTCACTGGTTTCCCTGCCTCAGAGGCCCGTCGTCGAAGCGCCTCGGCAGTACCTTGACTCATACTTATCCGGAGCTTGTGAACTGGCATGTTATATCCTCGCCTTTCAGGCCGGTTAGCGTCGTCGGCGATGTGCCGGGAAAAGTCCTCGCAGTCCGGTTTGGCCTCATGATCTGTTTCTCCGCGGCAACGGCGCAGCCGCGGGTCCAGTCCTTACCAGACTCTTTACGCTCTCGCGTACGGCGCGATCAGGATGTCGGCAGGAATGCCAAGTCCTTCATGAAGCCGGCGGATCATGTCGATGGTTAGCGGGCGGCGCCGACTCAGTACCTCGGAGACACGCGCCCGGCTTCCAATATAAGTCTCCAAATCACGCCGCGAAAGGCCCCGGCTTTCCATGTAGAACAGCATCGCCTCGATCGGATCTGGCGGATCGATGGGATAGTGTTCCCGTTCGTACGAATCTACAAGAATGGTGAGGACTTCCAGCCGGTCACTCTCTGGCGTACCAGTTGCTGCCTCAAAAAGCTGTTCGATCTCCGCTAGTGCGGTGCGGTAGTCTGCGTCCGTCCTGATTGGCTTTACTTCCATTAGCGAAAACTCCTCATATTGTTGTGGCATCCACGGAATTGTATTCCTCGTGCGAGCCGATGAAGCGAACATAAAGTATGCCGAGATCGTACCGAATCATTCCAACCAGACGGTAGCGGTTGCCCTTGATATTGAATACCACCCGGTTATTACTGATGATACTGGCGTTACCATGAGCTGCTTTTACGTCTTCCGGCGTCCTCCATGATGCCTTCCTAACCCCGTAAAACCACGCACGGAGTTGTTGTTCTGCATCGGGATGCTGTTCCCAGAAGGCCCTGAGTACCCTGCGGGATATGATTCGCATACGCTTATTATACACCGCTCCCAAAATGGGATCAAATAATTCGCGAGCGCCGTGCGCCGCTGTTGGACGCCTTCATGAATATACTGTTGCTATGCGCCACCTACTGTTCTACATATTCCTTTTTATCGCCGCCGGGCCTCCAGTCTCCGGCGCAGATGCCGCCAAGCCATTGATGCTTCCCGCCGGCTTTCTCAGCGTGCGCGGGAGCCAGATCGTGGGACCTGATAGGGCGCCGGTTCGGATCGCATGCGTGGGCGTGAGTGGCATGAACGTGGTGGGAGGCCGGCTCAACCTGGCCGGGCCATTTAAGGGTATCAGCGGACATGTCGCGGCGATGAAGTCGATGGGTTTTAACTGCGTGCGCGTCGATTGGATCGATAAAACGCTGGACGATCCGGGAGCAATGGGGCAGCTTGACCAGTTCGTGGCCGCGTGTAAGATAATTGGCCTCAAAGTCATCTTCGACAATCATAATAACGAAGCGACTCCCGCCGATTGGGCGAATGCCGCGCAGCAGAAAAACGGCCTCTGGTTCGACACCGGGCCGGGCACGGATGGCACGGACGGCGCTGGAGTGAAGGGCACGGTCAGCAGCGCTAAGTTCCTGCACGACTGGGTACGGTTCGCCCGGCATTGGTCGGGGAACACGACGGTGATCGGTTTCGACATCCGCAATGAGCCCTGCGCGCACACCTCCACGCCCGCGCTCTGGGGAGGCGGCGGCCCAACGGATATCCACGCGATGTATCAGAAGGTCGGGGACGCGATCTTAGCCGTAGATCCCGGAGCGCTCGTGATTTGCGAGGCTGTGATCAATTACAAAACCGGCGCGTATGAAGGTGATCTTTCGGTGGTCAAGCGACTGCCGGTCGTTCTCGCTAACCCGGCCAAGCTGGTCTATTCGGTCCATGAGTATCCGAAGGAGATTGGAGGCTATCCGGGTCCGGAGTCGGGCGCCGGTTACATCAGCCGGATGAACAAGATGTGGGGATGGCTTATCATGCGGAACGTGGCCCCCGTCTGGATCGGCGAGATGGGCGCGTCCATGATCTCGGCCGGGAGTAAGGCGTGGGGCAAGACGCTGCTTGACTATATGAACGGCAAGGCGCCGGGCGGCCCGACATTTTCGGGCCATGAGCAGCCGATCAGTGGCGACTGGTGGGCCTGGGGATTCCTGAACGGAGAGAACCCGGATGGCTGCGTCGGACCCGATGGCAAAATCCGTCCTGAGCAGGTGCCATTCATACTCCGGATGCTGTTCTACGCGAGGGTATGAGTCATGATCGACCTTTTCTCTGACGAGGCGCGACGTAATCCGTACCCGGTGGATGCCCAAAGGCGAGACCACTCTCCCGTGCTGGAAGTCCCGCGTTCATTTCGAACCCGCGTGACGGGATCGCGCCGCACCTGGAAGGGAGTCGCGGTTGTTCCATCGAATGGACTTCTCTATGGAATGGCGGTGTGAACAGTGCGGCGCAGACAATGGACCGGAGGCGGCTTACTGCGTGGAATGTGGCGAGGCCGAGCCGGCCCCCGGTGAACGGCCTGCCGGGGACGTAATGAGCATGACCCTGTCAAAACCAGGGGCAGAGAGCCGTGACACGCTCGTGGGAACATCGACCGGCATAGCGCCCTCTCTGCTGGATCGGGGAACCGGGCACGCTCTTATGCAGCCGCTCCCCCGCAAAGTGCGCCTCGGTATCGCGGGATGGACGGCTTTGGTCGGCGGGTGGCCGGAACTATGCATCTGCCTGGTGACGCTGCCGCTGGTCGCGATCGGAGTTTATGCAGCCGGCATGATGATTGGCGGCATTCTGAGCGCGCTCATCGGAATGGCCGGCGTCGCTCTATTTGTGGTGCTCGCTTTCCTCTACGGCGCTCCCGAGACATCCCGCACACTTCGCGGCTATCGTCTTGCCCGGAATGGTTGGGCCGCCGGCGGCGAGATTACTCGTAAACTCAGTCAAAAAGGGAGATTTGGTTCGGCCTTCCAGGTGGAATACTCTTATACCGACGCTCGGGGTGTTATCCGGCGAGGCCGCCAGGAGGTCAGCCGGGAACAGTGGCAGGAGATGCCCGCGCACAGCCGCGTGACCATCCTCTACAATCCTGACCGCCCGCAAATCTCAACCATCTACGAGCTTCTCGGCGTCGTCGCCCTCGAGAAGGCGCTCGGGGAGGGGACGGAGGACGAAGGACGAAGGACGGAGGGCGGGGGAGAAGGGACCGAGGACGAAGGACGGTGGACGGAGGAGGGGCCGTGCTAATCTTCGCCGAGTGCCTCGCGCCCCGTACCCGCTCACCGCTCCGGGTAAAGTTGATATCCAATCGAGCCGAAGATTTCAGAGGAACTGCGTGATGCCCGTAAATATCGCTGATGCGTAAATCGCCGAAGGGATTCGGCTCCTACAATTGCCGGTTCTCCCCCGTTATCGGGGGCCGGGGGGCCACAATCGCCGAAGGGATTCGGCTCCTACAATTGGTCGGGGTGCTGCGTAAATCGCTGCGATCACTGCTAATAGACACCAGATTGGCGGGGTTTTGAAACCGCCCGGATAGGGGGAATGATGCGAATCTCGGGAAAATGTGCGGCGGCCCTGGCGGCGCTGGCGATGCTGACACCTATGGCGGCACGGGCGGATTCGGGAAGTTTTTTGCTGGGTCAGGGCGCCCGTTCACTTGCAATGGGAGGCGCTCATATTGCCCTGGACGACCGTGCGGAGGACGCCATAGATAACCCGGCCGTCCTGGGCGGAATGCGAGGCATCCATTATGGCGGTCCGCAGGTTGGCGTGGACGCCTACGAAGGTCCAAGCTTGAGCGACCTGGCGAATCGCCTGAACGCGATCGCAAACACCAGCGCGGGCAAGGAAGACTTTGATAGCCTGGTTCAGATCGTCGCTAACCGACCCGAGCCGAGTACGATTGCCGCCAGTGGGAAGCTGCAGTTGGGATATGGTCCGGTGTTAGTATCTGTGCTGGGCCAGGCCCGGCTGCTCGGGTTTCAGGCCCCGCCGGTTGGATCCGATGGCCTGAGCAATAAGTATGGCCTGAAAGCCGGCTATGCGGTGGGGCCTGTTATTTCCTACGGAATGGAGCTCAAGAATCCAATTCATGGCCATGATCTGCCCCCCATGAAACTCGGGGTCAATCTGAAGTTTCCAAGCGGTCGAACCGTGAACCGAACCTTCACCATCACGCGTGTCGGCAATACCGTCACCGCTAACCAGGACGCGCACGGAACCGACCCATCAGCAACCACCAGCTTCGGGATGGACCTTGGTCTTCTCTTGAATCCAACGCGGCGACTCACCTACGGTCTGGCCCTGCAGAATGTTGTGCCGCCCAATATTCCCGGTCTTAGCGAGCAAACGGTGGCGACCATGGGTGTGGCGTACCATGCAAGCCGCAATCTCCTCGTGGCGGTCGATTTGGCGAATTTTACGGGCGCCTATGGTGACTCGCCCGCATTCCGCGCCGGCGCGGAATGGAAACCCCTCCGCTTCCTGGCGCTCCGAGGCGGTTTTTCCAATTACGGCGTTACCTTTGGCGCCGGCCTCTTCGGTTACGATATCGCTTACTCCCCACAGAACCAGCAGATCGCGGCGAGTATTCTGCACTTTTGAGGCGAGTATTCTGCACTTTTGAGGCGAGTACTTTTGCGCTTTTAAGACAGGCGCCGCTCGTCCTGCAGCAGATAGCCGTAGCCGGCGACGGTTAAGATAAGGCGCGGGCGGGAGGGTTGGACTTCGAGCTTGCGGCGAAGCCGGCCCACGTTGACGTCGACAGCGCGGCTGTTCAGCCCGGTTGCGCC
>DASRZA010000469.1:0-14866 GCA_035686845.1 Armatimonadota bacterium
CATTGTGGTCCTCATCGAGGAGAGTGAGCGAACCGTCCCCATTCGTCGGTCCGGGAATCAGTGGTCGAGCGACCCACTCAATTTCCCAGTGTTTCCGCGCTCGCCGCTGTACACCCGCCGCAGGATACGGCAGCGCAATCCCAGATACTCGACCGTTCCGATTGACTTCAGCGGGCCAGCGTGCTCCTGGCTGGTGTGGACCTGATGCCGCGCTTGTTCAGCCTTGAATTCTTTGAAGTCTCCGGGGTTCTGTTTGTCGATGTATTGCGGGAAACTTGCGGTGCCCTTCGCGGTTCCGGGCACTTCCATCACCTGCTTCTTTTGGGTGTCGAGCATCAGCACCGTTACCTTCAAGGGCCGTCGGGACGTAACGAGGGTCCCGAAGCCCGATCCCTCCCCGACAACATCAAACCAGGCGGCGCTGGGCGTGTACCACGTGATTTTTTTCATTGCCGACTCGGCTCCCACACTCCCCAAAACCTCCTCGACTCGGGCGGCCGCATAGCGGGGATGTACGACGGCGCGTCCCTGGCATGGTTTGGCGAGCGCCAGGAATAACGTCAGTAGTCCAATCGCAGCGGTCTGCAGAATCCATGTTCGCGGTATTGCGTGCATCTCGTCCTCCTACGGAATGAGTGATACTCGCTATTTACGCCCCACGTCGATCCTGTCACGCCGCCCAGAATGGGCACTTTCGGGGCGCTGTCGCGGCGGTTCCAGGGCTGAAGCCCTTCGCTATGATCGGCCGTCCCTCCGGGACTTCACGGCCGGCCATTATGGCGGTTTGACTCATCCTTCATCCTTTTGCGGTCCCCCGTCTCACCCTCTCACCGTCTCACCCTCTCACCGTCCTCCGTCCTCCGTCCTCCGTCTCCCGTCCCCGGTCCTCCGTCCTCCGTCCTCCGTCTCCCGTCCTCGGTCCCCCGTCCTCCGTCCTCGGTCCCCCGTCCTCCGTCCCTCGTCCTCTCTACGACGGTGACAGCACCATTCCGCCGCAAATGGGGATGCACTGGCCGGTTACGTAGTCGGAAAGGTCGGTGACGAGGAATTCGACGACTTTGGCGCAGTCTTCGGGGAGGCCCAGACGCCGGAGTGGAATGCCGGGTATCGCCTTGGCCTGGTTCTCGGGCAAATGTCGCCCGAATTGCGCGTTGGCGCGGGAGGTGAGAATCAAACCCGGCGCGATGCAGTTGACGTTGATGCCGAATGGCCCCAACTCGCCGGCCAGCAGCCGGGTGTATTCCACGATCGCGGCTTTGGAGACGGAGTAGGCGGCCATCATACCGGACCCGTTTCCTCGAAGCCCCGCCTGCGAGGATACATTGACGATCTTTCCGCTCCCCTGGGCTTTCATTGGCGCCGCCGCTACCTGGCAGCAGAAGATCGTTGCGCTGAGGTTGATGTCGAGGATGTAACGGAACTCGTCCTCACTCATCCGGGACGCATGGCTCTTGTCGATCGGGCGCAGCATCCCGCCGGCGTTGTTCACCAGGATGTCGAGCCGTCCAAAGCGCTCTAACGACAACTCAACCATGGATTCAACCTGTGCCCGGTCCGAGACGTCGGCCTGGACGGCCAGCGCACGGACGCCGCGGGCTTCGAGCTCGGCAGCCACCGACTCGGCGCCGATCTCTTCGTTGAATTCTTTGTAGGCGTCGAGGCAGATGTCGTTCAGCACAATGTCGGCCCCAAGATCCGCCAATCGCAGCGCGTAGGCTCGTCCTAATCCCCTCGCGCCGCCGGTCACGAGCGCCACTTTCCCGGCAAGTTTCTTCTCGATCATCGCTTCTCCCAATTGCTTTCGATCCGTCTCGCGAAAATTCCCTCTCGACACGCCAACAACTTCGCTCCCTCTTCCACATTCCGCGCGGATCGCCCAATTCCTGCATCGCTCGACCCAACTCTCTGACGGCAGCGCCAACTTACCCGTTGGTGTCCCGGTTTTGCCGGCGTCAACTCGTACTCCCTCGCTCTCTCCGATCTCAGCGCGTTTGCATTGAGTCTTCTTCGCAGAATTGAATCTTTTCTCCCTTTCGTTTTTCTCCGTGCCCTCGGTGGCTCGGTGGTGAAAACCCGCGCGCGGCGTCCGTAAAGGGGATCGCGCGTGCTTTGCCGAATCATTGATCAGGGTATCTAAACGCAAAAACCCCATGCGTTGGATCACAGGAGTTGATTCGTGCCAGAGATGGTTGATGTATCGCTCGCCAGCCCGGATGTATCCGTGGAGCCGGGCGCTTCGGTAGAGATAGAGGCGTTAGTCCGTAATCACAGCGCAGCGGCGGATTCCGCAGCATTGGAAGTGGAGTTTGCCGAGCCGACCTGGATCGCCATTCCGGTGGCTGGAGTAACACTGGAACCCGGTCAGAGTCGGCCGGTCCGCATCTTATTCAAGATTCCACCGGCCAGCGGCGCTCCCACCGGAGATTATCCCTTTGTCGTCCGCGTTCGATCGCTGGAGACGGGCGCCAGCGCATTCGCTCAGGGTTCTCTTCACGTTAAGCCCTACCATGCTTTTACCCTGGAGATCGCGCCGCCCCGGTCCGATACCAACCCATTTGATCGACGGACGCAGTACGATCTGACGCTTGTAAACCAGGGGAATGCGCCGGATACGTATGATCTGAACGCCAGCGACCCGGAGAACGCCTGCGTTTATGAGCTGCCCGGCGGGCGGGTAGAGGTTGCCCCTGGCGAGAGCCTTGAGATTCCGCTCACTGTGGCGCCTCGCCGCCGCCCCATGGTCGCCAATCACCGTCTGTATGGGTTCCAGGTGAAGGCGAAGCCGCACTCCGGGAGCTCGCCCGCCGAGAGCGTTTATGCTCAAATCGAGTACCGGCCTTTCTGCTCGCCGTTGATCGCATTGCTCCTTCTGATCGCAGCCGCGTATGGAGGATGGTATCTCTTCCAGCGCACGAACGGCCCGGAGATCACGCAGTTCGAAGCCCGGCCGGCGTCAATCGTCGCCGGACAGCCGACGACGCTGCTCTATGCTCTCTCGCACGTCAATTCGACAAGTCACCTGCATCTCAAGAATGGCACGATCAATGAAGTGTATGAGCTGGACCTGAATTCGAACAACAAGGTCGTGCAGCCCGACACGACGACCCAGTATACGCTCATGGTCGAGGACGACTCGGGTCGGAAATCCGAACGACGCGTGACGGTCACGGTGCATCCCGCCGCCGCCGCGCCGCCGCCGGTGATCAGCAGTTTCAACGCGGCGCCCGCGTCGCTCAACTTTGGCGAGTCGACGCTCCTCACCTGGCGAGTGACTGGCGCAAAATCGCTCTTCCTTGAGCCAATCGACAAGCAGCTTGACCCGGCGCTTACCTCA
Organism: Armatimonadota bacterium; assembly: GCA_035686845.1. Taxonomy (GTDB): domain Bacteria; phylum Armatimonadota; class DASRZA01; order DASRZA01; family DASRZA01; genus DASRZA01. The sequence goes on from DASRZA010000469.1 coordinate 3,335, forward strand.
ATCCAGGACACCCCCCGGCAGACGATCACCTATACGCTCGTCGCCGAGAACAGAGATGGCGTTCCCACCAAAAAAACGGTGAAAGTGATCGTGATTCCACCGCCGAAGCCGGACGCGCCGCAGATCTCGTTCTTCTCTGCGACCCCGCCCCGTATCCATGCGGGGGACCCGGTCACATTATCATGGAACGTCAGCGGCGCCGCGAGTGTAATAATACCGGGAGTGGGCGCGGTAGACAGCGCGGGCAGCCGTACCTTCCAACCGGAACGGAGCACCCAGTTCAGCCTGGTGGCAATCGGGCCATCCGGTCTTCAATCGGAGAAATCGGTCGGTGTGCAGATCATTCGTCCGCCAAAAATCCTGTCATTCACCGCGCATCCGGCGACCATTCGACCCGGCGACCAGGCGGAGCTGGCGTGGAGCGTTCATAACGCCGATCAGGTTAGCATAGTCGGGATTGGACCCGTCGACCGCGAGGGAATTCTCAACGTGAAGCCAACGAGTACGACCACTTACACGCTCAAAGCCACCGACGCCTCCGGTCACGACACCGAGCAGACGGTCGCTGTGACGGTGACTCCAGCGCAGTGAGAATGAATAGGGGGAGTGAGGCGCCGGCCGGGGAGTTAAGGTACTTTGTTCATCCCTCGTCGTACGTGGATGAGGACGTGGAGATTGGAGATGGGACGACGATCTGGCATTTCTCGCATATTTGCTCCGGCGCGCGCCTGGGCGAACGGTGCAAAATTGGGCAAAATGTCGTGATCGGACCGGGCGTTCAGATTGGCTCCAACGTAAAGATCCAGAATAACGTCTCCGTTTACACCGGTGTGATTCTGGAAGATGATGTCTTCTGTGGCCCTTCAATGGTGTTCACGAACGTAATGATTCCGCGCTCCGCCTTTCCCCGTAATCGGCCCGAAGACTTCAATGAGACTCGGGTGAAGCAAGGCGCTTCCATTGGCGCCAACGCCACGATCGTCTGCGGCAATAGCATCGGCCGCTACGCCTTTATTGGCGCCGGCGCCGTGGTGACAAAGGACGTGCCGGATTACGCTCTTTTCTACGGGAACCCGGCCCGACAGCATGGCTACGCGTGCGAATGTGGACAGAAGCTGGCTAAGTCACAAACGGATCCTGCCGGTTATCGCTGCGGCTGCGGTAGAAGATATCATCTCAACCCGGTAGGCGCCGGGCTGATGAAGGATGAAGATGAGCGAGAAGAGGCGAGACCGTGAATGCCGGAGGGGATCAGACCCCGGTTCACGACGCTCGCTAAGTGGGGTGTCCTATGAAAATGACAAGTTCGACGGCTCAAACGGCGGCGGATCCCAGACGCACGCTGCTGCTTGCGCTCACCTTGCTGTTGTGCGCCGGCGCAGCCGTCTTCCTGTATATGGGGCTGCGGCCGTCGACTCTGTCCGACCAGGATCAGATCAGCGCGATCCTGGATGACTTTCAAGCGGGAACGGCGACACAGGACGCGGGCAAGATCTTTTCCCACCTCGCGCCCGGCTTCCATATTGACCCTCTGAACCGGCAGCAAGCGCGGTTGGAGCTGAACCAATTCTTCCGGCAGCACAGTTCCACCGAGGTTGTTTTCCGCGGCGTCCAAACCGCAATCTCGGGCGACACCGCCGCGATGCAGGCCGACGTTGAGGTGACCGGGGCGCCAGCGTCGGGCGGAAACCCGGTCACACTCCTAAAAGGCCACCTTCAAATGAATCTGGTGCGCATTCCCACCCACCGTTTCTGGATCTTTCCGGACCACGCATGGGCGGTCTCAAGCGCCCTTGTGCCCGGGGCCGAGAGTTTAATTGGGATGTGAGCTCCGCGGAGCGCAGACGTTCATTTCACCACAGAGACCACGGAGAAGAGAAAAAAGAAAAAAAGAATGAGGGGTCGAAGCGGAAAACCCACCACGGACACGTGGGGATCCGCAGCGGAAACACGGCCGTAGGACGGCATGGTTTTGAACCTTCAAAGGAGGGTTTTGCACGCGCAAAGCGCGGTTTCAACCGGGGCTGCAGACCGATGGTGGCGCAGGTCTCCGCGCCTGCGCAGCGCGAGATGGATGATCATCACCGTAATTGATGGATGAAAGGATCCTGAATGTATCGTTGTTTGAGTCCGGGCGCTATTGGCATTCCGGCGACGCTGGATCAGGGGCTGCTGTTGGCTCAGGCGGCCGGGTTTGAAGGACTGGAGATCAATATCGGCGAGGTGGCCGGTCGAGCTCGTGAGACTTCAATGGGCGACGTGAAACAGCTCTTTCGCGATGCGGGGTTGACGCCGGGGGCGTGGGGCCTGTCCGTCAACTATCGAGCCGGGGAGGCTGACTTTCAAAAAGATCTCGACCGGCTGCCCGCGCTCGCCGAAGCTGCGCGTGAGTTGGGCTGCACGCGCACGGCGACCTGGATCATGCCATTTTCCGATGAGCTCACGTACCAGGAGAACTTTGCCTGGCACAAAGATCGGATGGGCCGGGTAGCTCGAATCCTTGGAGAGTACGGCTGCCGGTTGGGACTCGAGTTTATCGGCCCCGCGACGAGCCGGCGTGGAAAGAAGCACGAGTTTATTTATAATATGGCGCAGATGTTGGAGCTGGCGGCGGCATGTGGCGACAATGTCGGTTTGCTCCTCGACTGCTGGCACTGGTACACCTCGGGCGGGACCGTCGACGAGCTGAAGAAGCTGCGCCCGGAGGACGTTGTCTACGTTCACGTGAACGACGCGCCGGCCGGTGTTCGGGTCGACGAGCAGAAAGATAATGTTCGCTGCCTGCCCGGTGAGACCGGCGTCATCGATATTCGCGGCTTTTTGCGCTCGCTCGCCGAGATTGGATACGATGGCCCGGTCACTCCCGAGCCGTTCAGCCAGAAACTCAAGGAAATGAATCCTGATGACGCGGCGCGCGTCGCCGGCGAGTCGATGGCGAAGATCTGGCGCGAGGCGGGATTGGCTTGAGCCAACTCTGGACCATTGAACAGGATCGGGTGGGGCCGGCGGCGACGCCGGTCTACCTGGTGCGGCTGATGGATCAAGTCCCGCGCCCGTTGATTTTATGTGTTCACGGCCTCGGTGGCTCGAAGGACCACTTCCTACCCTTTGCCATGAGCCTGGCGGCTCGCGGATTTGTGGTAGCGCTCGTCGACGCCGTGAACCACGGCGAGCGCCGTCATCCGGACTTCGAAAACGTGGTGGAGAGCCGGTTCCTGCCCTTCTTCCATGAGTGTGTCATGGGCACGGCGGATGAAATTCCCGAGCTTCTGAACGCGCTCCAATCGCGGCCCGGTATCGCGCCGGGATCCGCTGGCATGACCGGATTCTCGATGGGCGGCTACATCACTTTCCGGGCGTGCTGCATCGAGTCGAGGCTGGCGGCCGCGGCGCCCTGCGGCGCCAGCGGCGATTGGTCGGTGGACTCGCTGGTCCCGGGCGCCTTCGTGAACCCCGTGCTTCGCCAGATGGTGGAGGCCGTTAACCCGGCCGCGCACGTCGACCGGTTCCCGCCGCGGGCGCTTCTCATCCAGAACGGCGTTCTCGATGACACGGTACCAATTACGCAGGCTCGCAGGTTCTTGGAACGCGGCCGTCCCGCCTATGCCTCCTGCCCCGACCGCCTTCGCTGGATCGAATACCCCGACCTCGGCCACCAATTCGCCCCCGCTATGCAGGACCAGGTGGAGCGTTGGATGGTGAGATGGCTGAGCGCGGACGGAGGACCGAGGACGGAGGACGGTGAGAAGGTGAGTGTGTGAGAAGGTGAGTGTGTGAGAGGGCGAGTGTGCGGGTGTGTGAGATGGTGGGACGGTGGGAGTCCCTGGATGTGCCACCTCACACCCCGCGCCTCATCCCAACACCCCAAACCTGAAACCCAATACCCAATACCTAATGCCCGAGTATCGCGCCTTCTTCACCCCCTCGCGGGTTCGGACATCGTCTCGCGGGCGCTGCGGGAGAGTTCGGCGAGGTGACCGTCGTTTGCCATGACCTGCTCTAAGTGACGCATTCGCTCGCGACCGGCGGTGCGCATCATCATCTCGCCGTAGTTCCGGTCCAGCCAGAACCGGGCGTGGCCGCTGACGTAGTTGCGGAGATCCTGCAGGCGGTCCGCCGGATAACGCTGGCAGAGATTCATGGTAAACATCCTGCGCCGTGCGCTCCCGCCGTACGCCGCATGTTTGGTGTTATGGTTGAAGCATACAATATCGCCCGGCCGGGTTTCCAGAGCTGCGGCCGGTAGATCGATGCCGCTCATTCCCCACTCTTCGGCGCTGCGCTGACATCCTTCTCGCAGCCGATTGGCGTAGACGTCGGTGATAAGATGGCTGCCCGGAATGACTCTCAGGCATCCGGTTTCGCGGGTGAGGGGATCGAGATAGAACGCGATCTTTAGATGGCGGATCTCTGTGTGCCAGCCGTCCGAATGCCACGGGGTGTCGCCTACGTAGTAGTTGCCGTCGCTGCCCATATAGTTGAAATCGTCGCCCAGCAGAGTCGCGCCGATGGCCAGGATCCGCGGTTCGTCCAGCAGCGTGCATAGATACTCGCTCTGGTCTATGAACGGCACGATGCAGGACCGCGCCTCGCCATCATGCTGGGCGCCATGATGCCCGCCGCCGCGGCGCGTCCAGACCTCTTCGAACGCTTCGATAATGGCCTCGGCCCGGTCGGCAAGAAGGCCGGGGAAATTCAAATACCCGAACGTCTCGAAATAATTCGCCTGCTGGGTAGTCAACCGGGTCACCGCGCCCTCCTATACAGTTCGATTCGATTCTTAGCGGAGCCTCTGAGACAGTCGTCCTTTTTCCTGATCCGTCTCTATTATATCTTCGACGGTTGCCATAGGTTTAGTCCTCTACGAGCCTGAGTTATAATAGGCATAAGAGAAACGCCACCGGAATCTCGCGCGCCCCGTGCTCGGCGCCTTCCTTCGGATCGAGGATCTTCGACGATGGAACGAATGACCGCAGGACAGACTCAGATCGTTTTGGAACAGGGTGATATTACGCGGCAGAAGGCGGATGCCATTGTGAACGCCGCCAATACCGGCCTGCGGGCGGGCGCGGGTGTCTGCGGCGCGATTCACAGCGCCGCCGGACGCGATCTGGCGCGGGAATGTGACGCGATTCGGTCCGGCCGGGCGCCGCAGCCGGCCTGTCCCACCGGATCGGCGGCAATCACCGGCGCGGGCGCCATGCAAGACGTGAGCTACGTGATCCACGCGGCCGGCCCGATCTGGCGCGGTGGAGGCGAGGGAGAAGACGAGCTGCTGCGAAGCGCCTATCTCAGCAGTCTCCAACTGGCCGCGGCCAACGGCGTGAAAACAATAGCGTTCCCTTCCATCAGCACCGGGATCTATGGATTTCCAATCGAACGGGCTGCCCGGCTCGCCCTATCCACCGTCCGCGATTATGCCCTCAAACAGGATCAGCTTTCTGAGATAAGATTCATTCTCTTCACGAACGCCGATTTCGAGGTTTACAAGATGGCGATGGAAGCGGTTTCCGCTCCAAGTCCATGAAAGCCGCCCAGCGGCGGCGGTTTTATCGTCCGATCGGCCGATTATCTGGCCTCAGTTCCGGAATGAGCCTGTGTACAGACTGACTAACCGACGACACTCATATTCTACGCTGGTTCTACTGATCGCGTTGGTCCTCGTTACGATTTCGGGAATGGCTCGCGCGCAGGATGATGGTTTAGGGCTGCCGCAGGCGCCGCCCGCATCTGCCATCGGGCCTGCGGTACCCCTTGCCCTCGCCTCGCAAGTGGCGCCCATGGCGGCGGGCGCAGCCGCAAGCCTGGCTTCCTATCTGGGCGCCAGTGTGCAGAGTTCGCTCCCGCAGCAGGTTTTGCGCGGTTCGCCCGAAGGGGATGGAGCGCGAGCGCTCGGTGACGCGTCGGGTCCCATTGCACTCTACGTGCCGGCCCGCGGTGTAACCCGAGAGGCGCTGCACGCTCCCCCGGCCGATGGACTCCCGGTTGGCTGGCTTTTCTTGCGCTACGCCACGCTGTATTCCGGTGGCGACGAGGTACCCGAGGACCGGCTGGCCTCGGTCGTGATTCCGGGTCCGTGGCGGATGACTCTGCTTCCGCTCAATGTTACTAGCGAGCAGGGACAGCTTCGGCTGAATGTCCTGGCCTCGGATGGGGCCGTAATCGCTTCGCAGCCCCTCCACGGCGCCGAAAGCACGAGCGGCGACAACGGCGTCGCCCTTCGTCTCGGGCCACCGCCGATCGGGCCTGCGCCGCGCGATTTAACGCTCCAGGCGCCAGGATACACGGCGGGATTCAAGATCGGGGCCACTCCCGAAGCCGAACGAATGCCTCGCCCGCTGGTAGGCGACCTCAAGGTGGGGGAAATGGCGCCCGATTTTGAGCTGAAACTGGCGAAGTCAGACGGGCTGGTGCGGCTCTCGGATTCACGAGGTCGGCAGCCGATCGTGCTCATCTTCGGATCTTACACGTGACCGCCTTTCCGCGCCCGGTCGGGCCTTCTAAACCAACTTTACCATGAATATCGGGGTAGGGTGAAGTTCCTCCTGGTCTACATCCGGGAGGCGCACCCCGATGATGGTTGGACGATGGCGGTGAATGAGCAGGAGGGGATCCACGTCGTCGATCCTACCACTTACCAGCAGCGGCAGGCCGTTGCCGAAACGGCCTGCTCCGAGCTTCACCTCGACTTCCCCGCTGTCGTCGATGGCCTGGATAACAGGGTGGGTACCACTTACGCCGGGTGGCCGGACCGGATCTACGTGATCAATTCCAACGGAACTATCGGATATAAGAGCGATCCCGGGCCGTGGGGATTCGATCCCGACGCCCTGGCAGGCTATCTGAAGAACACCGTGGGCGCGCCAGGCGCCGCGGACAAGTCGGTCCCCGCGGCCGCTGCAGTTCCTTCACTGCCGGCGGTTGGTCAGCCATCGCCCGAACTGCAGGCAACAGGGATTGACGATAAACCGATTTCGCTCGCGGCGCTCCGCGGTAAGACCATCCTCATCGATTTCTGGGCCACCTGGTGCCCGCCGTGCCGTGCCGCAATACCCGATCTGAAGCAGCTTTACGGGACGTTCCATCCGAAGGGTTTGGAGATCGTCGGGGTGAGCCTGGATGGAGCGTCCACCGGAACCGATATCACCGCCGTCAAGGATTTTGTGCGGCATTCATCTCTTCACTGGCCGCAGATATGTGATGGCAAAGGCTGGGACAGCCCGATCGCCGCACAATTTGGCGTTACGAGCCTCCCCACAACCGTTCTGGTTGGAAAAGATGGCCGGGTGATTGCGAGCGGCCTTTCGGGGGCCGCTCTGGAGTCGGCAATCAGGGCCTCGGTCGGATAAACTGCAGCCGCAATGACAACCAACAACGACCCGGAATACCTTCTCACCCCTCGACAGGAGAACACGAATGTCGCTATCGCAGGAATCGCTGCTTTCAACAGCAACCGGGCCGGATCTATCTTCGCCATCGCACGGAGGGAAGGCGATGGGCTTTTTCACCGACACCACGCTCTGTATTGGCTGCAAAGCCTGCGAGGTCGCCTGTAAGCAGTGGAATCAACTCCCGGCAGACGGTTACGACTGGACCGGCTTCAGTTACGATAACACTCAGCATCTATCCGAGACGACTTGGCGCCATGTGGCGTTCAAAGAGCAAATGATGGACGGGCGCGGCCGATGGTTGATGATGAGCGACGTTTGCAAACATTGCGAAGCGGCGCCATGCCAGGAAGCCTGTCCCACTGGCTCGATTATTTATAATGAATTCGGCAACGTGTATGTGCAGACGGACATCTGCAACGGCTGCTCCTATTGCGTTGTCGCCTGTCCCTTCGGAGTTTTGGGCAAGAGCGAGGATGACGGACACGCGCACAAGTGTACGCTTTGCTACGATCGACAGAAGGCCGACATGGTTCCCGCGTGCGCGAAGGCGTGCCCGACAGAATCTATTCAGTATGGTCCGCTCGATGGGCTTCGAGATCGTGCTCGGCGGCGAGTGACTGAGCTTCAGAGCCGGGGCCAGAATGACGCCTACCTGTACGGCGCCGATCCCATGGATGGCTACAGCCGCCTCAACGCCTTCTTCCTCCTGCTTGATCATCCCAACAATTACAACCTCCCCGAGCAGCCGCGACACCCGCAGACCGGAATGGGTTTACGCTATGCGGTAGGCCTCGCCGCTGGCGCCGCGCTCACCGGGTTGTGGGCGGCTCTGGCGCGCACGGCGGGGACAGAGGACGAAGGACGGAGGACGGAGGACGAGAAAAAAGGATGAAGTAGGAAGGATGAATCAAACGTTGAAGCTAAAAGCACGAGAGAGGTCCGGACGTGAAGCATGGGCGGACAGCAGGAACATGCCGTACCCCGCGCCTCACGCCTCGTACCTCGCGCCCGTTTGAGGACGGAGGAGTAAGCATGCGTGAGAATGAGAAAGAGACGCCATCCTATTACGACATTCCAATGGTGAAGCATTCCGAATGGACCTGGATGATTCCGCCCTACTTCGCGCTCGGGGGAATCACCGGCGCATCCTTTGTGCTCGCTCGGACCGCGGAGCGTTTCGGTGGGCCGCACTACCGTGGACTCACGAGGGTCGGCGTCTTGACCTCGGCCGCGGCGTTTGCGCCGTGTCCACCTCTACTCATACTGGATCTCGGCGACCCGATGCGATTCCATCACATGCTCAGGGTTTTCAAGCCGCAGTCGCCAATGAACGTGGGCAGCTGGACACTCACCGCATTGAGCGGATGTATCGGCGTCGCCCTGCTCCGGGAGATCGTTGGTATTGAGAGCCCCTTGATGAAGGTGGCGTTGGCCGGCGCCGATTTGTTCGGGATTCCCCTGGGCCTGATGATGGCGGCGTACACTGGCGTTCTGATCAGCACGACAAGCACCCCCGTCTGGACCCAGAATCCATGGCTCGGCGCGCTCTTCAGCGCCAGCGCGTTCGATATGGCTGCAGCAAGCGTCACTCTTGGAGTGGAAGGCGCCGGGCAATCCGGTAGTCCGGGATCGAAGGCTCTCGAGCCGATGAGCATGATCGCCCGATTCACGACGGCTGCCACGCTTGCCGGCTATCTCATCAGCGCAGGCGAATTGGCGCAGCCGCTGACTACGGGAAAATACCGGGCGCATATCTGGGGCGGCGCGGTGACGGCCGGCCTTGTGCTTCCCACTGTTTTGGAAAAAGTGGGGCGCAAATCCTCCGCGACAAAGATTACTGCGGCGATCCTCGCGTTGTTTGGCGGCTTCTGCCTCAAATGGGCTATTGGGAGCGCCGGCCACGTCTCCGGCAAAGACGCCCGAGCCGCGAGGCAGTCGACGCGTAAGAGGAATTGAATTGGCTCAGTGACGATTAGCCGGCAGGATAATTGGGCACAAACGGAAGAAGTGGCAGCCAAACAATGCTTTGGGCCCTGATTTCGATAACATTACCTCCACGAGTATTCCATACATGACAATAGCGTTTGCGGCAACACCCCTGAGCGAGGGGAACGAAGATCCGGCGCCTGACTCTTCCGGGCTGAGTGATATTGGTTTTATGGCGCTGATGGAAGGAAGAGTGGAAGACGCCATCGCGGTTCTGGAGCAAGCCATCGCCCAGGAACCGGGCAACTTTCAGTGTTACAACTGGCTCGGCATTGCGCTTGGCCGGAAAGGTCTCTACGAGTCAGCGCTCCGCTGTTTTTCGTGCGCGGTCGTGCTCTGGCCTCACAGTGCGTGTTACTGGTACAATCTCGGTACAGCTCACGAGGCATGCGGACAGGCGATTCGCGCGGCCCGGTGCTATCACGTCGCGGCCTCCATCACCCCTCCGTACGAGGGCGCCGAACGGGCGCTTGCCATTTTACTGGCGGCGAATCCGGCGCTACAATCGGTGGTAGAGGCAATTCCAGCGGCGAGCGCCTCGCGTTGTGAGGTGGTCGAAGAGCTGTGTATTCGCGACGTCGCTGTGGGTGAGCTGGCAGCTTCGTGGCCGGATTCCGCTTCTGAACCGGGCTGGGAAATGCTCCAACTTGCGGGTGGCGGACTGGCGTCGGGCATGCTGCGCGAAATCGCCGCAAAACTGCCGGGGAGCCTGCACGGTCGCGCCGCCGGTTTTCCAGGCTTTTTAACGAGGGCCACGTCTGCGATGATCGACGTGATCGTTATCGAGTTAATAGGGATCCTGGCGATCATTCTTGTGAATTTGATCCAGTACGCCCTCCCGGGCCAGTGGACCATTCCGAACATCGTTCCGATTGCGCTGCTTGGAATCGGCGGACTCGCGTATATCGTCGTCCCCACGGCGCGGTGGGGCCAGACCATTGGTAAGAAGGTGATGTCGATCCGGGTAGTGGATCGGAGCGGTCATACACCTAATCTGCGCCGGAGCCTGCTTCGTGCGTTGGCAGTGGGCCTGGATGCTGCGCTGGCAGGTGTTGGATACGCGTGGGTCGCGGTTGACCGGCGCCATCGATCACTCCATGACCGCCTGGCGTCGACCTACGTCACCGGGCGAACCATCGATCCCGGCACCGCCCTCATCTCTATCGCCGCGCTCGCGGGCGCGGCGCTGTACCTCGAGGTTTTCCTTCGGGCGCAGTGGTTCGGATAGGGTAGGGCTGCGGAAAAGCGCAGGAGCGTTCTCCTGCGCTCAATAATTCCGGTCGCTTACCGGCCCCTTCGCGCTACTCGAAGGCGGGCCGCGGCACGCTCAGCTTCGCGGGCGGCTTCTTCGGCGTCAATCGAGCCATCGGCGAGAGCCAGGTTATCCTGCGCAATCTGATGCAGCCGCTCGGCCTCGGCGGGCGCCATCTCGTTTTCGCTGGCCGCGTCTTCCGCCAAGATGGTGACCCGGTTCCGATTCACCTCTAAAAACCCGCCGCCGATATAAAAATGGAGTTGATCTCCATTTGGATCGGTGAGCGAGGCTTCCCCGATCCTCAGTTCCGTGAGCAGCGGCGCGTGGTTCGCCAGAATCCCGAGCGAACCCATCACGCCCGGCACACTCAGCCCCGAGGAGGGTCCGTTATAAACTTCGCGCTCCGGGGTGATGAGCTCCACCGTGAAAACCCCGGGCGTCCGTTCGCCGCCAGATGGAACGGACATTAGCCCTCTCCTCGCGCCTGGAACTTCTCAATCCCCATCTGGATGCCGCCGATCATGTAGAGGTCCTGCTCGCTCAGATGGTCGTACTCGCCATTGATCAATCCTTCGAAGTCAGTAATGGTTTGATCCAACGTCACGTACTGGCCTTTTGTTCCAGTGAAAACTTCGGCGGTGAAGAACGGCTGGGTGAGGAACCGCTGTACCTTTCGGGCACGGGCCACCGTGAGTTTGTCGTCATCCGAGAGCTCGTCCATACCGAGAATGGCGATAATATCCTGAAGCTCCTTGTACCGCTGCAGAATCGCCTGCACGCCGCGGGCGACCCCGTAGTGCCGGTCACCAACGACAACCGGATCAAGAATGCGGCTGGTCGAGACAAGCGGATCTACGGCCGGGTAGATTCCCTGCTCGGTGAGGCGGCGCTCCAGCGTGG
>DASRZA010000470.1:0-3643 GCA_035686845.1 Armatimonadota bacterium
TTGGAGGAGCGCGCTCAGAGGCTGGAAAGAATTGATCAACAAGTGCAAGGGTGGCTGTCCCAGGAGGCTTTCGTACAGGAGATCGCCTGGCGATAGTTTGTCGGGATTGACGCTAATAATCCGCGCTTTGAGAATGGGTTCCAGCTTGGACAAGAGTGGCGCGAGGCCGACCGTCGCGCCGAAGAGGAGCACAAGTAGACGAGTCTTCGCCTGCTCAACACCGACCACACGCCACATTCTCCCGAGAATCCGCCTGGTAACCTTTTCGCTGTGACAGAGGGTAGCAGGACGCCTGCGGCCTATAATAGCGTTACCACGGGTGGACAGGTTGGTATGTCGCGCAGGGCCCAGAAGGGGGGCAATACATGTTCGACGGGTACGAACCGCTAACAACATTTTTCGACCGGCGAGCGCGATATCAGTTTGTCGGGACGAGGGCACACCAGCAGGATATTCTAAATCGCATATGGGTTCCACGGGCGGTCTATCAGCGCCTTGCGGACGGATTCGACGGCGGGTTTAAGACAATGGTCGCCCAGCAATTGGACCCCAGAGACGAGTGGGAGTATGCTCGGGGCCGGGGTGCTCAAGTGTTCTTTGACGTGGCTCTGTTTGAGCTCTACGACGCGCGCCGTACGGTGGGAGCGAAAGTGGCAGTTGATCCTGACTGGCGAGTAAAGGATGAGATGGTTCGGCAACTTTTTTGCAGCGGCAGCGCCTCCGGGCTTTCGACAGTCCCGGCACAGGGAAGATTATTGCTACGCCTTTTCACCGGCGATCCGAAAAGCACGCTGGAGCACGCAACTCTACTGAATCGGCGGAGCCTTGACGCAACGACGAGCAGGGCCTTGAATCGCTGTGGCGTAGCGCCCTTCCTTTGGAGCCGACCCAATAATGACATTGCCTCGGGCGCTATCACGGATATCACGCTTGACTTCCACTACGTGTGGCACCGGCACGCCATCTTTCTCACCGGCGCCGGATTGACATCCGTCATCTGTCCTAACACCGTCCGTCCGGTTAGCGAACTGGCAGGCCTGCAGCCGGTTTACCCGGAGGGTGTCACATTCGCCTACCTGCCATTCTGTTGTCGCTTTGCCCTCTCCCAATACCTACCCCTGTTGGATGGCTGGCTGATGCGGGGGCAAAGGGAAGAGAGCATGTATGCCGAGGAACCTGAAACTCGAGCAGCCGGGAAACCCCGCCGCGAGAAGCAAACGTCCCGGGAATTCGATGATGAGCTCTATAAAGATCCCTCCCCGGATGAGGAGCGCGGCTGGGACGAAGAGGACGATCCGAAAAACTGGAAGCCTGGGATTCGGGAAGGCTCCGTCGTGGACCTATTGGGTGTGTACCGGGCATACGCGAGGCAGGCCGTCGTATTTCCACGCATGATCGCGGCCTGCGCCCAAAAGCTGCAGGTGTCGAACCGCGCTCTCGAAGGGGTAGTTGCCATCCACGAGCTTGCCCATGCGGTAAGTCATGTCGGGAAGGATACCGACGACAGGATATGGGATTGGTTCGGTGGCGCGCGGATAGGGAGTGATCCGTATGTGATCGAGGGGATCGCCCAGCACCTAACGCATCGGCTCGTGCGTGCCGACGACGATCAGTTCAAAGCGTTCTCCGATCTCAATGCCATCCAGTCCAATCAGTATCATGCCTGGAAGGCATTCGCGTGGCACTCTAACGAGCAGTTTCGAGCCCAGTTGATGCAGTGGCGCCTCGCGTCGCAATCCTGAGAGGATCGCTTCGGGGAGCGCCCGCGACGACAGCAAAGATCGGGCTTGGCGGCGCGTCTGACCCCGATCGCTGGACGGAGCGCGATTGTCGCCGGGGAGATCCAGATCGACGGCAACCCGGATGACCTTCCCGGTCCCAATGTGCTCCAATCGTCAAATGTAGCCTCGGGTGCGCCGCCAGCTGGCGCATCCGGTAAGGGGACACCGGAGTGATAATCACCGACGTTCGCACGGCCGAGATCAAGGGGCACGGCTACTCCACTTACGTCCGCGTCTACACCGACGAAGGGCTGGTGGGCAATGGCGAGTGCGTCCACGGGGGCGCGGGCTGCCCGGCCCTGGTCCACGATCTCAAACCTCTTATTCTTGGCGAGGACCCGCTGCAGGTCGATCGGCTCTTTGAGAAGATGCGCCGCGCCCGGCTCTTCGACGGCGCCATGGCCGGCGCGACGGTCACGGCGATGACCGGTATCGAGATAGCTCTCTGGGATCTGAGCGGGAAAGCGCTCGGCCTTCCCGTCTACCAACTGCTTGGAGGCAAGTTTCGCGACAACGTGCGCCTCTACTGCGACAGCCACGGGGGCAAAGACCTCTCGCCCGGCGCTTATGCGCAGCGGGCCAGCGAAGTCGTGGCGATGGGCTTTACGGCGCTCAAGTTCGACATGGACGAGATCCGCCACGGCTTTCGAACCGATCGATGGAACGGACACGCCTCCGACCCCGAGATCGCCTGGATGGTGGAGCGCGTCGCCGCGATCCGCGAGGCGATCGGCCCAGACGTGGACCTTGCCATCGACCTGCATGGCCGGTACGACACGGCCAGCGGCATCCGCATTGCGCGTGCGATGGAGCCATTCGACCTTCTGTGGTTGGAGGAGCCAGTGCCGCCCGAGAACGTGGCAGCGATGCGCGAGGTGAAGTCGCACTCTCGCGTGCCCCTCTGCGCGGGCGAAAACCTCTACTTGCGCTGGGGCTTTCGGGACTTAATCGAGCAGCAGGCGGTGGACATTGTCATGCCCGACATCCCCAAGTGCGGCGGCCTCTCCGAGTGCCGCAAGATCGCGAATATGGCCGAAGTCTATTACATCCCGTTCGCGCCACACAACGTCTGCGGCCCTCTCGGCACGATGGCCTCCGCGCACGTGTGCGCTGCGGTTCCCAACTTCCTCGCCCTGGAGTGGCATTGGGTGGACTACGAGGGTTGGGAGGAATTGGCCACGGGGGACGGACCGGTCATCCGGAACGGCCAAGTTGTTCTTACGGAACGGCCCGGTATCGGGCTGGATGTGAATGACGAGGCGCTGGCCCGGTTCCTGCGCCCCGGAACCAGGCTCTTTGCTGAACATCCGTCGGTTTGAACCGATTGATCGCGGACCGCGATCAGGATCTTCGCGAGTCCGGTGTGGACGTTCCTGCCGGCCCTTTCGCGGGCTGAAGTTTCGCCTCTTCAGTGACGGTCAGCAACAGGGCGTCCGCGACGCGCTGGAGTCGCTTAAGGCCGGCAGGGGCGCAGCCGCCGCTCCCGCCTATCGGCGCCTGCTGTTCGGTGGTTCCCATCGCGCGGGCCAGGGCGCCTGATCCCATCACTCCCCGCGTTTTCGTCATATAATTGTCGCTCTCCATCTCAATTCCTGATAATAAGGCCTGTACTCGATGACCACCCATCCCTTGACCGCTCACAATCCGGCTGGCGGAGCTCCATCCAAAACCCGAGGCAGAGGGTTCCCTAAAGTAGACGGACCGCGCCGCCGGCTTCCTCTCCCTCTCTCTCCATCTCCCCTTCTCCGTGGCTCCGCCGCCCTCTGTCTCCTTGTCTGCCTTCTCATCCCCCTGGCGGCGCCGTCAAACGCGGCGCCGCAAACGCTCATCGAAACGGATTTTGGGGCCGCGCGTCAACCGGT
>DASRZA010000471.1:0-11141 GCA_035686845.1 Armatimonadota bacterium
TTAGAGGCGGACAAGCCGCTGCAGGAGTGCAAGGCGATGGTCATCGTCCACGGCCGTTCCCTGGCCGAGGTCATGAAAGGCCTGGCAGCGGTTTTTGGAGGGCAGTGGGTTACGCTCGAGCGAAACGGCAAGGATGTCTATCAACTTCGGTATCTGAAAGTCGTCGCGGACTATCTTGCCTTCAGGGATCAGGCCCGGCAGAAGGCCTGTGAAGACGCCCGGCAGCGCCAATACCAGACGATCATGAACCAGATCAATTACGTCTTTGCCCACCTGGATGATCCGAAAGATCCAGGCGTCTCGCACGTCATCGGCGCAAACGGTCTGCCGCTCGTCACTTCTGTGCAAGACATGTCGCTGGCACGGCTGCTTAAATTGCTTCCCGGGGATGACGTGCAGCGGTTCGCCCGCGCGCTTGCCGACGCGATTCCGGTGGAAAACGTGATAGATGGGGATTCTCATACCGCGGTCCTCCACGCGCCTCCGGTAATTCTGCCGCAGGGCGGGCTCACTCCCGCGGAATCCTCGCTGGCGCAGCAGTTCCTGGCGAACCAATCCCACGACGCAGCATTGTCAGGCATCGCCGCCAACCCTGCAGGCGTGAGCCTGGGTCTGACCTCCGACAGCAGTTCGGATCTCGGAATTGCGTGGGTGATTCCGGGGCAGGCGCACGCGCCATTTTCGAAGGCGTTCTCGTTCTTTCACTCGCCGTCGAGCGTGCTCGCTGCGGAGGTTACGGCGAATATGAACGCGACGTTGGCGAAGCGCCCTTTCCCGCCCGAGGCTCTGTTAGACGCAGCCATTGATAAGGATGGGAATCCCCAACCGGCTGCGAGCTTGCAGCCGGATCTCGCCGGAAAGATGGTGGATCTGGAGGGTAATCCACCATTGAGATGGCAGCTATTAGCGTTCTTGGGCGAGCATGCAGCGCTAAACGTCATCAGCGACTACGCCACTCTCGGGGAGCGAATGACGCTGCCGCGCGGACCACAAACGCTTCAGAGAGACCTGGAACTCGCCTCTAAGAGCTATGGCGCTGTTTTTCGAGAGGATGGCGCCGTCCTGCTCGCCCGGTATGTTGATTGGCCCGATCTCAACGAGGAAGAAGCTCCATGGCCTCTGCCGGAGGGATGGATTCAGGAGAAAACAAAGGGGCGGGGTCTGGGATTCGGTGATTATATTGCGCTGGCGGGCCTCGATACCGCCCAACTCAACGCGCTTGCCCGGTATCAGGATCGAAACGTCAGCTTTGCAAAAAACCTATCGTCGCTGAGGGGTCAGTCCGGATTCCGGCCGCTGCTCGCGTCCTGTGCGAGCCTGTCTGCGCAGGATCGGGCGAAAATCGCCGCCGGCGGCCTTCCGTACGACGTTCTCCCGATCGGAGTGCAGCGGCAAATCGCACAATTGCCCCTTGTTCAGCACACCGGCGCCAACCCGGGCCGGCTTGTTCTACAACTTCTGAAATCTGAGGATTCGCCCGTTCAAGTTACCGACGCGAACGGGTTTCCCACCGGCAGCCTCAACCTCGAGGTCCGGGATGCGGTGTCGGAAAAGCATTGGCTCGCCTACTACACCCTCGGCAATTGACCCCGCGCGTTGACATCCCTCGGGCGCTGTGATATACTTTTCCATACGATCTGTATGCCCATCACCGCGTGATTATCCCCGGAAGAATCTGTCCGGCGTACCCCGTTCGGGAGGACTGCATTGGCCAAGAAGATCCTCGCAGTGGACGACGAGAAGCATATTGTCCGACTCGTCCAGGTGAACCTGGAGCGAGCAGGTTACCAGGTTGTGACTGCCTTTGATGGCGTAGAAGCGCTTGAGAAGGTGAAGGGAGAGCGGCCGGACATGATTGTCTGTGACGTGATGATGCCGCGCATGGATGGCTTTGAAGTGCTCCGAAACCTGAAGTCGGACGCCTCCACCCGCGACATCCCTGTCATCATGCTCACCGCTAAGGCGCAGGACGCCGATGTTCTGCGCGGTTGGACTTCGGGAGTGGACTGCTATCTTACGAAGCCATTTAACCCGATGGAGCTCTTGAGCTTTGTGAAGCGGATCTTCAAGAGCCTGGATAGCGCTGATAGCGGCAATCGCTACGTCGTCTAAACTTCTGGCGGCCGCCAATTTCCACCGGGCCGGCCGCCGGGTTCTCGATTGAACCGCTCTATCGATTGAAAATGAGAGGGAGGGCGGCTCTGCCCTCCCTCATTATGTTACTTCTCCTCTGTGGAGTCTACCGCCTGCTTCACCAGGTCGGACAACTCGCCGGACTGCCACAACTCCCGCACAATGTCGCATCCGCCGACGAACTTGCCGCCAATGAATACCTGTGGAATGGTCGGCCACTCGGAATAGACCTTGATCCCCTCCCACGCCTCCGCGTCCTGAAGCACGTTGACGTACGCGATAGGCGCGTCAACGGCCGCCAGCGCCTCAACGGCGCCGCGCGAGAAACCGCACATCGGGAAATCGGGTGTTCCCTTCATGTAAATCACCACCGGATGAGCGGTAACCTCCTGCTCAAACCGTTGATTCAGATCTTTTGCCATATTGCATCTCCGGAATCAAGGGTGTCGTCCGACGGACCGACGCCAGGCGAACGCCACAAAAAATCAGAACCGCCTTCTGGCGATTCTGATTCCATTGTACACCATCACGCGCTATCGCCGGATGTTTCGGCCGCGGTCACGGCCCCATCCGCCGAATTCCGCACACTCCTATCAGGCCGACCCGGACCGCGCCTGCGCCTCCCGCCAGCTCTCTGGCGTGTAAGTCTTCAGTCCCAGCGCGTGCAGATCCCCTTCGATGGCCTCGTGAAGCGCTGCATGCACCATCTGATGCTGCTCGACTCGTGACTTCCCAACGAACCGATCCGACACCACTGTGACCTGGAAATGATCCCCGGTTCCGGTGGTGTCCTGCACGTCGACGCGGCTGCCCGGCATCGAGCTCTCAATAGAGGCTTTCAACATTTCAGGCTTAAACATAGGTTTCCTGACTATAAAACCCGCTACCCGCGCGGGATAACCCCGTTGGATGGGCTGACGCCGTTAGCAACCGGTTGTCCCGGAAGCTCTATCCGCGGGTTGGCGGTTTTGTCTGATTTGTGCTGATGCGACTTCGACGGATCGAGATGATGATGCGCCGCTAAGGCGTTTCCGTCATTGGCGCCGGGCGCGGCCGGCTCTGATGTTTCCAGAATGGCGACGGCCGGCGATCCGAGCCCGATGACGGGAACGGCGATATCGGCCGGCGCGGCGGCGGATTGTGACGGGGCCGATACCGCAAACACCGGCCCGTAGTCATCCGGTGAAGGCTGCATCGGGTGCAGCACAAGAAGCCCGGCGACGAGATTCGCCATGATCAATAGCAGCCACGGAATCTTAGGGAAGGGGGTGTCAGTTGTCCGGCGGCCCGACCGCAGATGAGTCGTCGCCAACGATCGCTCACCACACTTCCTGCATAATTCCTCGTTTTCGGCAGGTCCTCCACAGGTTTTACAACGCATATCTCTTCTCCTCGCCGTTTCAGCGGCTCGTCCATTTTCTTTATTTTAGTCCAATTCGAAGGCGATCTCCAGCCTTCTAAACCTGTTATACCCCGATTCCGAGAAGAAGGCGCAGGACGGAGGACCGAGGACGGAGGAGGGGGGTCAACTTTGAACCCTCGAAGGAGGATTCTGTGGGCAGAGAGACCGGTTTCAACCCGCTCGGCAGCCGAGGCGAGAGACTAACATGCGTTTGCGCGATCTTGATTCATCCTTCATCCTTTATCCCTCATCCTTCGTTCAAGCTCCCCGGTCGAAGCTGGTCTCATACGGGGCGAACTCTACAAACGGAATGGGAGATGGGAGCGGAAGGTCGGTGACGCTTGCCCAGAGAGATCGGGAGACTAACAGGACCGGTTCGGCCGAGGCTGTTCGAAACAGATCGCCCGGCGCGGCGAAGGGCGATTGGACTGCGTCTATATCCGCCTCCGACGCCGGGTTGAGGCGCAGTACACCATCTTTCCGGACGCCCATGGCCACCGGTCGCTCTTCGGCCGGCGCCGCGTCGACCGATCCCGGGCGCATGGGGAGAGGAGCGAGCGCACGAACGCCGTGGTATACAATCGCCTGTTCGATGGGTTGAGCGCCAGGATAAGCACGTTCCACGGCCCGGTCAACTTCCGGACTCTGGCCGGCGCGGAACAGGCGAAAGGGGATGCCGAAGCCAAATCTTACGCTGTCGCCGGACTTCCACGGACCGGGCAGCCTTACCATTCCACCTTGCATATCCACGGCGCAGGGAGCGCCATCGCGCGAGATTTGAATCGCCTGCGCCATGGGCGGCAGCCTGAGCAATAGTGTAAAATCCGCCGTGGTCTCCGGATAAAACGTCAACGAACCGGATCCGCTGCGGGGATAGTCGGTTGCCATCTTCCATGGAATCCTTGTGTTTTGGGATTCCATGACGCCGGCGCATGGTAAGAGGAGTGATACGCAGAGCTCGCGTCCGGTCCAACGCACGGTAAGTCTCAGAAACGCCTCAAGCGTCTGGACATTGGATTGTTCTTCCTCATCAACGTCCTTTCCACTGAAGGCGCCATCGGCGCGCTGTTGAGGAAGTAAAACGTTCCAGAGATAGTCTTCGGACAGCGCGCCAAACGCCGACAGCGGCGCCGAACGCCGAAAATCCCCAATGCCGAGCAGCGATCGCTCCGCAGCATCTTCCTTCACCCGCGTTAGCTCAAGTCCTCGGCCGGCGCGCAAGAGCCGAGCAGCCCAGGCGCTGTCCGGCGCTATGCGAATGGAGCTAAGGGATTCTGATGTCATTCATCCTCTCCAAGAAGACGGGGGATTGCGCGGTTTTGGCTCGCCGGGGTTTCACCTCTACACATTATAGCCATCCGCTTATGGCCATCCGCCTTCGACCTGTCCTCGCACGGGACGATCCAGGATCGACCCGATTAGGAACCCGGAGGCCGGGGTAAGAACGGGTTGTGTGAGACGGCGCCAGCGTTCCGTTTAGAAAGCTTGTATGGCGGCGTCCCGGACAAGCGGGGTCCCGGATCCTGCGCAAATCGAATTCAGTTGGTCAGTCCGCTTTTGGGGGCCTGGCTCGCTGAATGGAGGAATAGTGAATGCTCTGGACAATTGCAGTGGTTCTGCTGGTACTATGGCTCCTCGGCTTTGCCGTGTTCCATGTCGCCGGCGGACTGATCCATATTCTCCTGATCGCCGCCGTCGTAGTGGTTCTGTATAACCTGTTCACAGGACGAGGCCTGCGGTTATAGACAACTCGAATCCAATGACGAAATAGACAGCGCCGCCGTTACCTCAGGGCAGCGGCGGCGCTCTTGAAAACCATGGGCGGGGTGTGGATTAGAGTCCACACCCCGCCACTTTTGTCTGAGCTCGGTATAGATCGGGCCCGGTCGATTTAGTAGTGCGGCGCCCCGGCGCCAGGGGTGGCAGCCTTCTCGTTTTCCGGCATATCGGAGACGGCGCACTCCGTGGTCAGAATCATGGACGCGACGCTGACCGCGTTTTCCAGGGCGCTCCGGCAGACCTTGGTGGGGTCCACGATACCCGCTGCCATCATGTCGGTATACTGCCCGGTGAGGGCGTTGAATCCCCATCCCTTCTTGCCAGAGTCACGGATTTTCTGCACCACGACACTGCCTTCGTAACCACCATTGTTGGCAATGATCTTGGTCGGTTCGTTGAGGGCGTCGCGGACGACGTTGGCGCCAATACGCTCGTCGCCGGCGAGGTTGAGCTTCTCGAGGGCTGGCAGGATGTTAAGATAGGTCGTACCGCCACCGGGCACAATCCCCTCTTCAACCGCCGCCCGGGTGGCCGAAACGGCGTCCTCGATTCGCGCCTTTCGTTCTTTCAATTCCGTTTCGGTGGCCGCGCCCACCTTAATGACGGCGACACCGCCGGAGAGCTTGGCCAGCCGCTCCTGCAGCTTCTCCCGATCATAATCAGAGGTTGACTGCTCGATCTCTCGCTTGATCTGATTAATCCGGCCCTTGATCGCATCCTCTTTGCCGTAGCCTTCAACGATGGTCGTATTGTCCTTGGTGACAACCACACGCTTGGCCTGGCCCAGCAGGCTTTCTTCGATGTTCTCCAGTTTCTGGCCGAGGTCCTCGGAAATAAAAGTGCCGCCGGTAAGAACCGCGAGGTCGGCTAACATCGCCTTGCGTCGATCGCCGAACCCGGGCGCCTTGACGGCGATAGCATTGATCCGGCCCTGCAGTTTGTTCACCACCAGGGTCGCGAGGGCTTCACCCTCCACGTCCTCAGCGATGATGATGAGCGGCTTGCCCTGTCGGAATATCAGCTCCAGCGTCGGGATGAGGTCCGCGATGGCGCCGATTTTCTTCTCGTAGATCAGGACATATGGATTCTCGAGCACGGCTTCCATGCGCTCCGGATCAGTGACCATGTAGGGTGAGATATAACCCTTGTCGAACTGCATCCCTTCCACCAGGTCAAGCGTGGTATCGGTGCCCTTCGACTCCTCAACGGTAATCACGCCGTCTTTGCCGACTTTATCCATCGCCTCGGAGACGAGATCGCCGATGAAGCGATCGTTATTGGCTGAGATGGTCGCGACGTTGGCAATCGACTCCTTCTGCTCTACCGGGGTGCTGGTCTGCCGGATGGCTTCCACGAGGGCTTCCACGGCGAGGTCCATGCCCCGCTTCACTTCCATCGGATTGGCGCCGGCGGCCACCGACTTCAGGCCGTGCCGAACCATCGCCTGGGCAAGCACCGTCGCGGTGGTAGTGCCGTCGCCGGCCACGTCGTTCGTCTTGGACGCCACCTCGCGGAGGAGCTGCGCGCCCATATTGGCGAGCCGGTCCTCAACTTCAACCTCTTTTGCGATGGTGACACCGTCGTTAATGACCGTGGGGGAGCCATATTTCTTCTGGATAACCACATTGCGACCCCGCGGACCAAGTGTAACCTTGACGGCGTCTGCGAGGGCGTTCACTCCCTCTTCCAGGCCGCGCCGGGCCTGCTCGTCGAATCGAAGTTCTTTTGGCATTCGTTATTTCTCCTCGCTGACCACGGCGAGAATATCCCGCTCGCTTAATATCACAACCTCTTCGCCGTCAATCTTGACTTCTGTTCCTCCGTAGCGGGCATAGATGATAACATCTCCTGCCTTCACGTCCAGAGGCGTAATCTTTCCGTCGTCGTCGGTCTTTCCAGGTCCCACGGCGAGCACCTCAGCTCGCTGCGGTTTCTCCTTAGCCGTATCCGGCAGAACGATTCCACCCCGGCTTGTCGTTTCCGCTTCTGTCACCCTGGCGATCACGCGATCACTCAACGGTCGTAATGGCACTGTGCGACCTCCTTTCACTATAATGAGCGCTTCTCTTTTTATTAGCACTCGCGGGTTAAGACTGCTAATAGTTTAGCCGAGAATAAGCTATTTAGCAAGAGCGAAAATGGAGGACGGACGACGACGGACGGAGGACGGAGGAAAGAGCTTACCGCGCGGTCACGAAGATCCGTGGAGAGCCGCAGAGGAAATGCGGACGGAGGACGGTGGACCGGGGATGGATAAAGAATCAACGCCGAGACCCGCGGAGATTCATTCACGTCATCGCCTGATTGATCGGCAGCCCGCTTTAGCGGTGCTCGCTCGCCTGTAGCCAACGGGGTTCAGCCGCGGGGTCGAGGCGTGGGCGCGAGTTACTCAGCGACTTTCCTCCGTCCTTCGTCCTCCGTCCGATCACTTCTGCAGCGCTTCCAGATCCTGTTCGCGCCGCTGCAGAATATCGCGCAGGAGAGGCTGCAGGGTCGGCGCCGCCCGGGGAATATGAGTTTGAAGCACGAGGATTTCCGTTTGCAGCCGCTCACGTTCACAGGCCTGCCGGTGGAGGTCTTCCGCCTGTCCTAAGAGCGCACGAAGGCGAGTGACGGCGGCTGAGAGCGCGGGTCCCGCATTCTCTGCGCCCGTAAGCTGGGTTAATGCTTCAGACACCACAGCGACGTACTGGAGGGACCCGGAAGTGGTTTTAAGCCCTTCGATAACCCGCTCCGGGGAGAGCAGCTTCAACTGCGGATTCTGGGCGTACTGTAGTACATACTGAAGCTGCCGTTCCGCCGGCTGCACGGACAGCGTTCCCGGGGCGCCGGCCGCGCCGACCAGACCGGGCGGCATCGCAAGCGGCACGTTCTTCTCCGGCGCCTCGCTCGGTAATGCCCGCTGCGCTTCAGGAATCGGAAGGGCCTCGCGCGCTCCTCCAGTCCCCGCTGCTTGGGGAGACTTTCCGGGAATGCCCTGGAGAGAACCGCCCGCCGGGCCGCCAAATGCGCCTCCCCCAAATGCCCCCCCACCGAACGCGCCTCCGCCAAAGGGCGCGGCCGCGGGAGGAGGGAAGCCCCCACCGGAGGATTGACCCGCAAAACCGCCGGTCACGCCGGCGCCGGCCGCTGCCGAGAGCGTGAATCCCCGGGGCGTTGGATTGACCGTTAGATCTTCAGCAAAGGCCACCTGCTGGAGCACACGGTAAAATGGCGCTTCTCGAGCCGTGACCGAGAGCGGCCGCAAGGTCCTGGTATCAACACCAGCAGCAAAAGTAATCGCAACCCCGCCCGTTTGCGCCAGAGTCTGAATCGCTTCGTTTGGACTTGCGTTCAGCAGTACGAGAGTGATCGGTTGGAACCATCGCTCACCCGTGGAAAGGTTTTGGGCGGATATTGCGCCGCGCGACCGCTGTGGCGGATTGACCGGAGAATCGGCGAATACCGCCGGCGCTGCCGCCAGGGCCATCACAAGCAGGACTGCAATGTTCTTTGCTCTCAATACGGACTCCTGGGGTCATGTCGTCGCTGCAAGGAGATGTTTGCTCACCACAGCGTACCTTCCGATGGCCGTTTGATCAGGGAACGGCCGCTCCCGTCGCATTTACTTCGCTGAAGCTCCGTCACTCTGAACGAAGACGACCGGTCCGGCGGGGCCTCCCTCGCCCCACATCCGTGACGTCGTCTCCGGGTCGCCATTCATATTGAGCGTTTGAACCTGGCAGTAGTAGGACTTCACGGCCGCGGGAACGGAATCCGCAAGAACTTCCGGCGCCAGCCGTTCCTCGATTGGATGGCCCAAAACCGCGTCCGGAGCGCCTCTGACCCCAATGGCCCGGGCTGCCGCGGCGGTCTGATTCTGCCCTGAATCCATCGCCCGGACCCGGTCGCCCGCGAGCATCACCGAACCAGCGATACCCGAAGTTGTGGCGGCGTCCGTCATTTCCGGAGCGCCGTTTCCTGCCGTTTCTCTCAGTGTAATAGCTGCACGACTGGCGCCGTTTTGCGGGACCGTGGGCGCTGGGGCTGAAAACGCCGACGGCGCTAACGTTGGCGCAGCCATTGCCATGCGGGTCACGTTCCCGCTTTTACTTGTCGGATCTGTCGTTACCGGTACGGATACCCGTTCGTCCAGATTCGCCAGGATGGGGCCGGCGGCACTGTGCCGAAGTCCCGCGCCCGGGTGCGACGCGTGTCCTCGAACCCGAGTGTTTCTATGAATCCGGCGCTCCCGCGGGGGCGCCGCCGGCGCGCCAGCCGCATGGTCCAATACGCTAGAGCGCTTTCGAAGCCGAGCGATTGCGCGCGGGGCCACCGCAAAAACGTGGCGATCCTTTGCCGGCAGACCAGCCGCAGCGCCGACGCCGGCCGGATTCGCGGCGATTCGAACCGCGCGGCCGGGAATCGAATTCGATCCTGTGGACGCCGGGATATGTGCTGGCCCATGATCCAGGGAGATATACCCTCCGAAAGCGACAATTGCCGCAAGAGCCAGGCTGCTAACCATCGTCGGGTAGGCGCGGGGCTTTAATCGCCGGGAGCGCGCGCCAGCAGACGCCTGGATCCGGCTCTCAAGACGCTGCCAGAGATCCAGCGCCGTCGGCGGCGCCTCGTTCGCCGCTTCTCGCAGCGAGTTTGTGATCTGCTGGAAGACTCGAAGATCCTGGCGGCAGGCGGGACAGGCGGAAACATGCCGGGAAACCAGGGCGCGCTGCCAGCGCGGCAGACTCCCCTCAAGATAGGGGAGCAGCCGCCTGTGATGATACCAGCAGCTCATCTTCCGAATTTTTGAAATACCGTTCACTCGACCACCCATCCCAGCCGGGTTCGAAGCTGCCTGCACGCGTAATGAAGCCGGGACCAGACCGTGCCCACCGAACATCCCAGCATCGCGGCAATCTCCTCACATGAATAATCGTCAAAATATCTCAGTGTCACGACAATTCTATGCTTTTCGGAAAGCTCCGAAACGGCTTCTCGGACCGCGTGCTCCCGCTCGTGCTTGAGGAGAACATCGGGCGGGGCTTCCGCCGGATCACTCTCCAACGTTTCAGCGAGCCCCGTATCCGGGTCATCGAGTGAAATATTCGCCTTTCGCCGCATCTGTTTGAGGCGTTTCAGCGCCGTATTGACCGCTATCCGGTGAATCCAGGTGGAGAAACGGGATTCACCCCGGAATGACCGCAGATGCTGGAAAGCCTGGATATAGACATCCTGAACAACATCATCCACGTCCTCCGGCCGCTCGATAATTCGGGAAACGACGCCTGTGACCGCTGCCTGGCTCTCGAGCACCAGCTCTTCAAACGCCTTAAGGTCCCCGGAGCAGGCGCTTCGGACGAGGTCTCGAGCGTCCGCATCCGGCGCGTGTTCAGTAGCGGATTGGAATGCTCTCAAGGGGAGTACCTGCATTCGAGCCATCGCGTTGTAACCGCCAAATTGTGAAGGCTTCATCCTCGCGTGCGAAGATTAACCGATGATAGAGACGCTCTCCAGCGCCTGATATTAGCTTCAGACTGCGTAATAAATAATCCGCCAGTACGTGGACCGTCACGCCCATCCATCCAAGTTCCACGAGATTAGACCACCCGTGAGGCATGTACCTTCAATGTCCACCCCGCGCCCCGCGCCCAGTCCCACCCTCCCACACACTCACCCTCTCACCCCCTCACCCTCCCACACACTCACCCTCTCACCCTCTCACCCCCTCACCCTCCCACACACTCACCCTCCCACACACTCACACACTCACCCTCTCACCCCCTCACCCTCCCGCACACTCACACACACTCACACACACAACCCCCCCGCCCCCCGGTCGCGTTTC
>DASRZA010000472.1:0-13898 GCA_035686845.1 Armatimonadota bacterium
CGCGGTTTCAGACCGCACCAGCGCGGCGGCGTTCAATACGGCGAGCTCCGAGCTTCTCATCAATGAGGCGCTCAATAATGCGGCCTTCGACGTGGTGAACAAGATGTCGCTCTTCACCCTGCCGCATGGAATTGTTCTGGCGCTGAATGGCGCCGCTGTTGATATCAACCTGGGGGCCACTTCCGGTGTTCGGCCCGGGCAGCAGTTCATCGTCACACGAGGCACGCCACCTTACCAGCAATACGTCGGTAAAATCGAGGTGAGCGAGGTTCAGAACGAAGAAGCCCGCGCCCGCGTTATCGACAACGTCCTGGGTGTGCAGACGGGTGATCAGATTCAGCAGGTCTTTACGGTCGCGCAGATTCAGCATCCGAATCACGCGCCGACCGCGACGCGTTCCAAACTGAACATCTGGATGGTCCTTGCGTCGCTGGCAGGTTTGGCGGGCGCTGCGGTCCTGGTCAATAACAAGAGTACCAGCACGCTGGCCTCGCCGACCGGTGTGTCGGCGGTGGCGACCCAGATTAACGGCAATGCGGCCGTACGCATAACCTGGTCCGGTAACGCGCCATTTCCAGCCTATACGCAGCTTCCTTCTGTCACCGGGTCCAGTATTCTGGAGAACATCCAGCAGTACAATATCTACCGGAGCCAGGGGAACCCGGGTGTCCTTGAGCCAGCCGGATGCACGGGACCGACGATGACGACGTTCCTCGACAATTCGAATATCCCAGCGAACGTGAATACCAGCAATTGTGGTACGTTCGGACAGCCCGGCTTTATCGCTACGGGAACCAACACTACGACAACGGCCGGCACGACGACTACCACGACAACCGGAACCAATAACGCGACGATCGTGCCGCTGGTTGCGGGCAACGGCTATTACTATTTCGTGAGCCGCATTGTTTCCACCACTCCGGGCGCGCTGCTTCTCAGTCTTCAAGGCGCGACAACGGGCACGACGAGTGGTCTAACCAGCGGACTTACGAGTGGTCTAACCAGCGGACTTACGAGTGGTCTCACCAGCGGACTTACGAGCGGGCTCACCAGTGGGCTGACGAGTGGGCTGACGGGCGGGCTCACCAGCGGACTTACGAGCGGATTGACCAGCGGACTCACGAGCGGTCTAACAAGCGGTCTTGGCTTCCGCGGCGTGGCGGGCCGCGCCCGTGGGGGCTTTGCGCCTTTCGTCCCGGCTCCGGTTCGCTCCCGTGCGCAGCCAAACCGAACCCGGCCGCTGTTTGGCCCACTCCCGACGCCCCAGACCACGGGTACGGTAGGCCGCCAGGCGACGACCGGCACGACCGCGACCACGGGGACGACAGCGACCACCGGCACAACGGCGACCACGGGCACCAATGCGACGACCGGAACGACGAGCGGAGTCGTCGGCCAGACGATCGAGAGCTTCTTGAGCGGGAGCGCAGGACCGGTGACCCCTGTCATGCCGCCGGCCGTGGTATCGCCTCCCGACTTCAGTGTTAACGCCTCGCCAATCGACATCAGCCAGGTGATTTTCACCTTTACACCGGTGCGCGGAGCGAACCAGTATGAGGTCCAGGTCAGCGATTCGCTGGACTTCAACTCCTCCCACACCTATACGTCGCCGATCGTTTCCGACGCGAGTAACGGAGCTATCGGGGTTGGCGGCACGCTCTCAACAGGCGCTCCCGTGAACCTGACGACTATCTTCCCGCCCGTCGTATTTGGGTCGCCGAAGATCTACGACCTGTTCATTCGAGTTGGGGCGCGCAATGGCAACGACAACGGGGGAAATCCGCAGCTTCAAGCGATTCCTACCCCCGATTCGTCGCTCTCGCTGCCGCCGCCGTTCCGGTTCGTATTCTCTCCGACGGTGCATATCCAGACATTGCCGACGCCTCCCACAAACTTCGGGACGACGGGCGGCACGACGGGCACAACCGCCGGCGCTACCACCGGACCACCGTCGCCGCCTACGACCTCAACCACGACGACCGGCTCGACGACCGGCACGACTACCACGGCGACGACGGGCGGCGGAACGACCGGTCCACCGGCGCCGCCGTTGGGTCGGCGCCGCTAGTATCACCAATCGGGTCCGGGCGGTCCCTCCTACCCGGACCCGATTCAATCGTGAAGATCTTCGATTTACACGAAACGGGTTTATACACGAAACGGTATGACAACATGAACCATCGCATCAATAGACTCCGAGGTTTCGCAGCGCTCGTGTTCGCACTTGCGGTCATCGCTGCGGCTGGAGGGCCGGCTGCGGCTGCAGCGCGTGCTTTCGCCGGCATTCCCGGCCTCGATTACGACGCGCATCGCGTCTACGTTATCTTTAAGCCGGGCGTCAGCGCGGCCGACGTTAACGCTTTCGCCGCGCAATATGGATCGTTGAAGCCGGCGCTCTATTACCTCTCCCCCACCGATATCCGACCGGCGTTCCTGGTCACGCTCAAGCCATCGATCGGCGCCGCAGGAATCGTCACGAGTCTAAACTTGACGCGGGATCTAAGCCCGTATAAAATGGCCGCCCGCCTTTCCCAGGGTCGAGCCGCCGCCCGCCGGTCAACGGCGCCGACTGCGTCTTTGATCGCGGATCCACGCGTTTCCCTGATCTCGCCTCGGTTCTTCGTTTTCGGTCAACAGGCGCCTGCCCCTCCGGGCACGGGCACGACGGGCGGTTCCACCACCTTTGGGCCGACTCCGCCGGCGCTCCCCGGTGTTGGGACACTTCCGATGGCTGCGCCGCCCAATGACCCTCTTTTTCCGCAGCAGTGGGCGCTAGACACGAACCACATGGAGGCGCTCACCGCCTGGGGCATCTCTCCCGCCGCGGGCGCCGGTATTCCCATCGCGGTGCTCGACACTGGCTACGACACCACACACGAGGATCTCCAGCAGGCCATTGATATTGGTCACTCCCGCTACTGGTCCGTCACGCCGAGCGATCCGAGTTATTATATCGTGGCGCCGGACCCGGTCCCGAACCCGCTGGGCGATTTTGACCATGGAACCTCCGTGGCGGGCGTTATCGCGGCGACCCATAACAATGGCCTTGGGGTTAGCGGCCTCGCCTACAATTCGACGATATGGTTCCAGAAGGTCGCGAACCTCGATACCACGGTATCTCCTCCAGTTGAGCAGTTGGATACTAATGCGATCGCTCTCGCGCTCACTTATGTCGCCAATAACGGAGCGCGCGTCGTGAACATGAGTTTCGGCGCGCCGCTCATCGATAATCAGACATACTCCGCGGTCAACTATGCGCTTGGCAAGGGCCTGATCCTGGTTGCCTCATCCGGGAATGAGCAGGAGGCCGTGGATTCCACCGGCGCACCCGAGCTTTACTTTCATCTCGTTCAGTACCCGGCTGCTATACCGGGTGTCTGGGCCGTGGGCGCCAGCAACTATTACAATGGCGTTACCGCGTTTTCGAACTGGAACTCTCCCGACTTTGTGCCGACCACCGGACAGCAGCGACTTAAGGCCGCGCATGACGTCGACTTTATTGCCCCCGGCGGCGCCCTCCCTCCCGGTACGACTACCGGTACAACGGCCGGCGCGACGGCTGGCACAACCGCGACCACAGGCTCAACCGCGACCACAGGCTCAACCGCGACGACGGGATCAACCGCGACCACAGGTTCAACCGCGACGACGGGATCAACCGCGACCACAGGCTCAACCGCGACGACGGGATCAACCGCCGGAACGACCACCTCGGGAGTGAACACTGACATCCTCGGAATCTGGACGACGGTCGCTCCCGCAAATGAGCCGGGTCCTATAGGTACGCCCGGCACACTCTATGCCCAGGTACAGGGCACCTCGTTCTCGGCGCCTTACGTCGCTGCGACTGCGGCCCTGATTCTGGCTCGCAACCCGAGCCTGACGCCGGACGAAGTCTACAATATCATCGCTCAAAGCGCTCGACCGGCGGGCACACCCGAGACGCCGACCACCAGCACCACGGCTGGGACAACCGCTGGCACGACTGCCGGCACAACCGCTGGCACGACCGGCAGCACAAACTCCGGCACAAGCACGACAACTGGCACAACGGCGACAACGGGGAGTTCCAGCACGACCGGCGGATATCCGAGAGCGCGAGCTGCGATCGTCTACAACCCCATGGGATTTCCGGGCGCCTTCCAGCAAACGACGGGCTCGACTGGTACCGCAGCCACTGGAGGGGTTTCCGTCACAACCGGCGGCACGACCGCAGGCACGACGAGCACGACGGCAGGTACCACGGCCGGCACAACAAGCACGACGGCCGGCACTACCTCAGGCACGACAAGCACAACAGCGGGAACAACGTCGGGAACGACGACCACCACGGCCGGCGCTACCGCAGGTACGACGGCCGGTACGACCGCGGGAACGACGGCGGGAACGACCACGGTGGGCCCCGGTATTGGAGCGACGGGCGAAACAACGCCTGACAAGCAGAGCGGCTTTGGTGTGGTGGACGCCGGACGAGCTCTTGCCATTACGCCCGCGCAGTTGGTGCTGTCGGTGTCCCCACCTACGGGCGCCACCACCGCCAACAGCACCCCCACTGTCACGTTCCAGTTGGATGCCGCAGACGTACAGGGCTTCACCCTCTATCTGAACGGCAAATCAATATTCACGTATATGCCTCAGAACTCCGGCACGACAAGCGGGGTTATTACTGATCCGACGACTGGAATCACGTACGACCCGACCACGGGGCTTCTAACGATACATGTTCCTTACGCTTCGCAGGCGTTCCCTGTTCCCCAGGGCTCACCACTGACATTTACGGTCGAGGCGTTCGGCGGCGCTACGCCGGCGGCTACGCCGCAGAGCCTGTCGACAACGCTGACGATCCAACCACTGGTCTTACCGGCAGGTATCTCGTTCATCGCGCTGCCTTTTGGCCTGTCGGGCGCAGCGGCGCCGCCGGAGTATGTTTTCAGCGGCGCTCCCTTTGAGCTGGCACGTTGGGATCCGACCAGCAACGCCTATCACGTCTATCCTTCCGATCCGATTGCATCGTTCTTACCGCCCGACGCGACCGGAACTAACCCGATCGTTCCCGATCCTCCTGCAGGGATTGGTTACTGGGTTTACGTACCGCAGCAGACACCGCTGCATATCGAAGGAACAGACGTGCCGCTCCTACCGTACCCGGTGAATCTAAAGACCGGTTGGAACCAGGTGGGCAATCCGTTCCCGTTCGACATTGATTGGAACACCGCCCAGGTCTCAACCGGAGGAACCAGTGAGCCGGTCGGTACCGCCGCGCAGAATCGGCTGCTGCTCTCGACGGCGTTTACATTCGGTGGCGGGCGTTATAATGCATTGACGGCGCCTGGAACCAGCACTCTGACGATCGGCGCCTACCAGGCGTTTTGGGTATACGCATATCAAAACGTGACTCTGTACTTACAGCCAAATCCAGTACTCTCGCAGTCGATTCTTCCCTGACCCCCAGGGCAGCCGCGGGAAATTGAAGCCCAGGATAGAATGGGAACTCGGAAAAAATGCGCTTTATGAAAACATCAATCGCTTCTTTAGTAGCCGCTGCGGTGTTGATCGCGGCAGCGGGTCCGGCGTACTGCCAGACAACGACCGGCACAACTACTGGCACGACAACGGGTACAACGGCTTATACCGGTCAACTCAGTACGTCGCTTGTCGCCCATACCGTCTCCAACCAGTACATCGCGGTCACTGAGGCCGAACAGGGGACACAGCACATCGTGTACCGCGGCGGCGGCGGTGTTGACCACGATATTAAGGGCAAGTGGGGGGTATTCGCTACCGGGGGAGACCCATTCGTGGCGAGTTCCGCGAATCGCGACCTCACTTTCATCGACACCGACCCGGGCGTCATTCCAACTATTTTTGGTGGCGGATCGAATTTTCTGGCGCTTCTCATCGATGGGCCCACCAGCGCCGGGCAGGGTGTTATCCCTGGAACGGGTGACGTCCAGACTCAGGATACCAGTCTTGGAACAACGACCGGCGGGACCACGGGTACCACTACCGGCACTACGACCGGTACCACTCCTGGCACTACGACGGGGACGACCAGCGGCGCCACCGAGCACGCCGTTGTTTTCGGCACCGGGGGGTGGAACGAGGCCGGCGCCACTCTGAACAGCCAGTTCCCGACCGAGCATCCAATCTCAAACACGATCACCTCAGTCTGGGTTGATCCCACGAGCAAGGTGGCGATCATCTCTTTTCTTACTCTGCTGCGAGACACGGTTCGAGTGCAGTATACCGCCTACAACCAGGACACGTTGACTCACACCGTGGGTTTCAAGCTGTACATCCAGCCAAACGTTCAAAACCAGGCGATTTACGACCTTGAGAAACAAACCCTTACCACGAGCAACAGTCCCGCCGTCGTCGGCCGTATCTACATTCCAGGCGTCGGAGCCCAAAATACAGAAGCGCGCTACGACCAGCCCAATATTCCCAATCAGGTCTTTAGCTATGATACGCTGCCGAACGACATCGTCGGGACGCGATTGATCACGAATGGCCAGGGCGCGACGCCACCGGACCACCTGATCATCGCGGGCGCCGGAGCCTCCGACGCCAGCAGTAATCTTTACGTTTATCCGTTCGATACGACGGTGACGACTTTCGACCCGGTTTTCCAACAGGCGGCTATCGTTGAATACTGGGACCCGCGAGCGCTGAGTCCCGGACAGTCCACCAGTATCGTGCAGTATTATGGGCTCGCGGGCGCGGAGGAGGACTTCCAGCCCCCATTTGTCCTCGCCACCGAGGCGCCGCAGGCGCTGGCGTATTCGGCTCCTGCAGCCGCGACAACCGGCACAACGGGCGCCACAACCGGCACGCCAACTTCCGGAACGACAACCGCTGGCACAACGACGGCTGGTACGACGACGGCTGGCACAACGACCGGAGGCACGACGACAGCGGGCACGACGACCGCTGGAACAACAACGGGTAGTACGAGCAGCGGTTCCACGGGCGTTATGACTGGGCAAACGGTCACAACGGGATCTACGACAGGCGCGACGACGGGGTCTACCGTTCAAGTAACTCCGAATCCCATCCCCGTCCGGGGATACATCTACAATGTCAGCGGGTTCCGTATCAATAGCAATCCCCTGACCATGCTTCGCCAGATAGATGGATTCCCGATCACTATCACCGGCGCTTCGCTTTCCATCTCGCTGCCGCCGGGTCTGACGCTGGTGGGCGCCTCTACGCCTACTCAGAGTGTGGGCTCAATCGCGAACCAGAATGAGAGTCAGGCGTCGTGGCAGGTCCAGGCGGATTCAACGCTTTCCGGGCCGTTGACCTATACGGTAACTGGCGGGGGAAATCCCGCGGGCGGGAAGTCGGTCACCAACACGATTCAAGTACCGGCCACACCGAATAGCCTCTTGCTCGGAACGGGCTATCAGATGGTGACGTTCCCGTTCCAGTTTGCGGGGGAATCGCTTGGTACGGCGCTGCCGCTTCTCAACACCGGGCAGGCGATATTGGTGAGATGGGATCCGCTTCAGGGCCGTTATCACGTCTATGATCCAAACTTCCCCGATTCGTTCCTGTCAGTCGTTGAACCGGGCGCGGGATACTGGGTGCGACTGCTGTCGTCTTCGCTGGTAGGGACGCCGTTCCAGTTGTCATCGGCTGCAACGCCGCTGCCACTTTACAACGTCGACGCGACACCCACCGGGGCCACGATCACTCTTCATCCCGGCTGGAATCAGATTGGCGATCCGTTCGTCTATGCTGTTCCATACTCGCAGGTCACGATTCTCTACCAGGGTGTTCCGTACACCCTGCGCGAGGCGGTGCTGATGGGGATCCTGGGGAGCGGGGTGATTTATGGCTACAACCCGAACACCGGACAATATGTGCCGATCACTCCCGCCGATAACGCGGACTTTGAGCCGTTCCAGGGCTATTGGATACTTTCAAATGTGGACCAGGCGCTGCTCTCATTCAACCTGCCTGCGCTGCCGAACACGCAGGTGACACAGCCGCTTCCGGCAAATGGCACAGGTAGTCCATTCACCGGTGGATAGAATTCTCACTTTGGGAATCAGATTGCTGCGCCGTTCGGTCCTGCGGGTCTCGGACGGCGCTGATGCAGCGTGATCCGACCAAACTCGGACACGAAAATAGAATCCGGAGGCGCCCCGGGCCGCGCCCAGCGCGACCCGGGCGTTCTCTGTACAGAGATCGCGTGTTTCGGACGACTGATCCGCAGCGCAAGACCTCCCGCAGCTACATTCATTAGGAAAGGGGCAATCCTGTAGTGGAAAAGCTTAAGCGACTCCGCTTCTTTCGAAGTGTCGTGTCCGTACTGGCGCCGCTGATGGCAGTGCCCCTGTGGCTCTTGCCGATCAATCCTGCTTCCGGCCAGGCGGCGCCGCCACCTCCACCCGCCACCACGGCGCCTCCACCCACCACCACGGCGCCTCCGCCTACCACCACGACGCCTCCGCCGGCGATCCCTGTTCCGCCGGTCCCGGCGGCGGGCGCTGCCGGCCAGGCGATGACCAATTCGGCGGGAGCGCTTAACGGCGGCAGTCTGCTTGTCTGGACGATGGATGCGCGTTCGGTGGCGCCATCAAACGCGGAGACTCTGGGTATTATGGCGGCGCAGGACATCGTCACGGCTTTCGTTGGGAACAGCCGGTGGAAGGCGGGACTGCTCAAGCCCGATCCGCAGCAGAACAGTCCACTCGTTCAGCGCGCCATCGATGAAGAGGCGCAGAACGCGGGTACACATGACCTGCAGGATATCGTCGACAGTTCCAATCAGCCTTCCCCCATGCAGGCGGAGCAGGTCGCTAACACTCTCGGTTATGACGCCGTGCTTCTCGGCACGATCGATCAGCTCGCTTACAATCGCGCGAAGAACAGCGCCTCCGCTCAGATGAGCCTGCAGGTCTACGACGCTCGAGACCCGGCCACTGCGAGGGAAATCGGCGCGGCAGTCACGGTTTCGGGTACGAGTGGCGCGCATTCCGGCGCCCTCTCCGCCGATACGCTTGAGGGCATGGCGCTCCAGCAGGCGGCGCAGCGGTTCGTTGTGCAGTTCTCGCCGGTCGGCTCTCGGGCGTCCATGACGAGCTCTACGAGAGCCCATCACGGGTTTAGCCTGGGCCATATTCTACCGATCCTGGCGGGCGCCGCCGCAATTGCAATCATCGTTGCAGTCGCCAGCAACCACGGGTCCAGCTCCAGTACACCCGCGACCAGCACATTCGCTCCGCCGCAAAACGCGGTCGCGGTGCAGGAGCCGATCGGCGGGGCTGTCGGTATTGATCTACGATTTTCGGCAAGCACGGCGGGGTCCGCCGTCGAGAATTATTTGGTCGTTCGGCACGGCCCGAACGGCGCGACGCCGATCGACACCATCCTGGCTCAAAGCGGCGGGCCGGTCTATACGACAACTGATACACAGGCGAACGGCGCGCTGCCGGGAGCCACCTATTCCTACACGGTTCAGGCGATGGGCTTCAACGGGCAGTTGAGCGTCCCCGTTCCATTTGTCGCCGCAAATGGGCAGACAACCATTACGGTGGGACAGCCGGCTCCGCCCACCAATCTTGCCGCTCAGCTTGCGGGCAAGACGGTCGTCTTAACGTGGACGCCCACCGTGGACGCCCAGTTCATCACCGGGTATCAGGTTGTCAGAAGCACGCGGATTGATGGCGGCTATGTCCCCATCAGCCCGGTCATTACTAACACGACGTTCCAGGATGTTTCCCCCGGTCTGGTGTCGGGGCAGGTTTACTACTATTCGGTGCAGGCCATCTCTCAGACCACTCCCCAGGTTCTGAGCGCGCTTGCCTCGCCTGTCGCGGTAAAGATTCCCTGATAGGCGGTTAGCGATCTCCGCCCGGCGCTCGCAGCGCCGGGCGGGCGAATCATTTACTCGCCGCGTTATTTGGTGTAAAATGTTCCTGTGATGCCGTGATGGGCTGGCGTTCCCATGCGTCGGCCTATCCAACACGCCGTGTGGGGCCGCTGCGCCGATTCGCCCCTTGCGATCCCAGTCTTTGCCGGTCCCTCCCGGCTGAACCCGTCCGGCGCCAGAGTCAGGCCCATCGATGCAGGTCCCCGTTTCTCTCCGCGTCTTTCTCCCCCTGATCTTTGCGCTGGGCCTACTGCTAGCCGTGTCACAGCCTGTGTTCGCGCAGTCTACCATTGTTATAACCCTCACGAGTGACACCGATTCCATCGTTGCCGACGGGCATTCCCAGGCCAATATCTCGGTACAGGCTTTCGTCGATCAGAACCACTATACCGGGCCACTGCAGGTGCAGCTCACCTCCAGCCTCGGCGATCTGCAGCCGAATAATCTTTCTCTGCAGGATGGGATCGCATGGACGCATCTTCGGGCCGGCGCTGCAACCGGCATCGCCACGATCACCGTCCAGATCCTGAGCGGCGCCCGGCAGGTGATTCAACCCGCGCCGCTTGCAATCGCGTTCCTGCCACCCGGTACTCGCCCTTCCGCCGCCTCCAGTCAGCGCTTTTTGATGGCCCGCGCCGATTCCCTCGCCTATTCTGTCGATCTCCAGCGTATTGTGGCGCTCCAGCACGCTAAGATGTCGTTTCAGCGTGTACAGGTGACAGCGGATAGTATTACTTTCGACGCAACTAAGATGGTGATGCGCGCTGAAAGTCTCACAACGACCCCGGTCATCGCCCGGAGCCTGGGACAGAAGATCGAAGCGCGTAAGTTGGAGATCGATTTCCAGGCCGCCGAGGGCGCGGCCCTCGTGACCACCGCGGATGGCACCATAGCCCTGCGCCAGTTCCGCCTCAGTCAGTTCCAGCTCCAGCCCTACGTGGGGGTAGCGCCTGAAACGCTGTTTGAGCCTATTGACATCGACGGCTCGGCGGTCTATATACGAGGCCGATGGCTTCGACTCTATCCCGGGAATGAACTCCACGTCGGTTCCGCCAGTCTCTATGTCTCAGGTAAGCACGTGCTCTCGCTTCCGCTTTATCGGCTCAGTCTCAATCCGTACAGTCCTAACGCCGACCAGTACGTGAGCTATGACAGCTATTCAGGGCTTGGGATCAATATCCCATTCTATTACATGCTCAGCGACCACGGCATGGGATCACTGCGAATCACTCACTCGCAGCCAACCGGTTACTTTGGCACGGATGCGCAGGGCGGCTGGGCGCTGGGACTCCGCCAGGATTACGGGCAGAGCGTAGCCGGCCTCGGCCCCAGCCTCGCATCCGGAGGCACGGTTACTCTGGATCGGATCACCTCCCATGATTGGGGATTTTCATGGCGGCACAATCAGCGCATTTTGAGCAGCGGCATCGCCACCGGTTATGTCTACTCCCCCGATCACCGCACCCTTAACGCCAACCTCACCATGTCGATGCCGGTGCATGGACTGGATCTCTCGTTGACATCGTTTGGAACTCACCAGCTCGGCGCCAACTCAATGACGTCTGAGTTTACGGTTGATCTGCCGCAGAAATCCCTGTTTCGCCGCAGGCTCTCGTTCAATCTCTCGGGGCTCCTCGGGCTGAATTATCTGGATACCACCGTCGCCGGAACTCCCTCTTCAACGACCACGTGGATCCCCGGCGCAGCCGCCAACATCTACGTAGCGCCGTGGATCCTCAATCGATACACCAGCGTGGTACCCTCCATTTCCACCCGGTTTCTGTTTCCCGCGTCTGGCGGCTACTTGAGCGCCAACGCGGGGATCACACTTGCGCATCAGATCGGGCAGAGCGGTCGCCTGGGCCTCACCTATAACTGGAGCGGATCGGGATCCAGCGGCGCCATCCCAGGGTATTCGCACCAGTTGATCAGCGGTGATATCGAAAAGCAGTTCGGCTACCGGCTGCGAATGGGCGCCGGCCCCTCGTATGACCTCACCGAGCACGCGCTCTATGCCAACTCCTACCTGGGCTTCGCCATTTCACCGCTCTGGTCGTTCGACGCCGAAGCGCAGCTTTCCAGCAGCTCGTTTTACACGTACAACGACTGGCAGCTCGGCATTTCCCGTTCGATTTTGGGGCGCAATCTCCGGCTCTTCTACGACGCCGCCACCCACAAGGTTCGGATAGAAGTCGCGGGCGGCCAGTTCGGGTTCTGATACGCCTCGCCTGGCCCGAGCAATGAAAGCCGCGACACAGAGAACACAGAGATTCAAAAGAGCCCACAGAGGAAAACAAAGAGGGGCGGCCGCCACGGCCCGTCCGAACGTAGAGGCGAAGCATTCGCCGGCCAGCGCCGGGCGCCGGAACGGCGGCGCCAATGCTTCGCCCGAACGCGGCGAGAAGGCCGGCTCCAGGTTCGGGAACGGCGGTCGCTTTAATTATTTCGACCGAGAAGGAATCTTGCGCGGCCAGGGAGAATGAGCGGTGTAATGGCGGGGCCGGCGTCCGGCGTCGTGGTCTTCGTGCAGGCCCTCCGCTCAGACGCAAAGCGGTCCCGCTCATGCCTGGGCGCGGCGCCCTTGACAGACTGAGCGCACCGCGATATACTTCCCAACATGGCGGACAGGCTAAAAGGCCAAGTCACCTGCCCGCCGGCCATTACGAGTTCAGCCAATGCCCTGTGCTACCAGGGCCTCAGCCGCGGGTTGTCTGAATTGCGGTCCATGCGGGGCGCGGCGCCGGCTTCGCCGTACATGTCGCAGTTTGCCCATCTGACTGCCGTTTTGTCATTCGCCGAGAAAGGATATACCGTACTGCCGCAGTAACGCCGAAATGCTCCGGACGCCGAAATGCTCCGGAGGGCACTATCGTGGGCTTGAAACTGAAGGCTGTTTGTCCGGCTCGATCCGTTGATCTTCATTCGCGGCCACAAATCGCCGCGGTTTTTCTCGTGGGAATGCTGGCAGCCGCTCCGCTGCCTGCGGCCGTTCCCGTTAGGGGCACACCGAAGCCCCGGACTACCAGCCATCGCAGCGCTCATCGCGCTCTGACCCCGCCAACACATTTCCTGCGGCCGACAACCCCGCTCTCACTTCTGGACTCAGAGGGCCAGGAAACTGGGAAGATTACGCCCCGCGCCGCCGACGCGTGGCGTTCCGAGCTTTACAAAGGCCATCCCGCTCCCGCGCGTGCGGCGCAGCTTCACCTCTGGCTTGGAGAGTACCGGTTGGGATCCACGCAGGACCCGCAGGACGCCCTCGTGCAATTCCAGGCCGCGCGGGACGACGCGCGGCACGTTGATCCCGTTTACGGTCGCGCGAGTTATGACGCCGCGATTGCGCTCTACAGGGAGGGCGCTTACGCCGAATCACGAACGGCATTTCACAACCTCCTGTCATCCGGCCGCGGGCTGAGCGGGGTTGACTGGCGCTCCTGCGCGCTCTGGCAGCGCCATGCCGGCGCCTGCGAGGCGCTCCATGACCATAACAGCCAGATCGGCATCCCCGAACCGGGCCGCAATGATCCGCTTTGCGCCGCGGCAAGCATGGCCGCCTGCCTGCGGGCGCTCGGAAAACCGTACAGCCGTGAGGTGGTTCTCAAGAACCTCCGGGTAACCGGCGAAGGCAGCAGCCTTGCGGACGTCGTTGCCGCCAGCAAGAAGATGGACGTTACAGCCCGGGTGTTGACCGCCGATGATACTGGCCTCCGCCGCCTTCCCAAACCGCTGATTGCGCACATATCCAGAGACCACTTCGCGGCCGTCGTTAGCGCCGGCGCGAACGGAGTCTCGTACCTCTGTTCCGATTGCGGTCGCTGGCCTGGCGGGCGCGTCGATCTGAACTGGAAGCAGTGGCACGCGCTTCAGCCCGGCGTCTACTGCTGCATCACCAGACGCGGCAGCCGACCGGATCGGGTGCTTTCCGCCGCCCTCCGCGCCCATGGCCCCCGGGTGCGGGTCGCCGGCCGCGGATCGCTCGCCGGCCTCGGTATTGGCCCGGTTCTCACCGCGATCGCCG
>DASRZA010000473.1:0-3017 GCA_035686845.1 Armatimonadota bacterium
TTGACGATCCCGGGCGGCAACGTCATGAACGGCGTCGAATACGATTATCTGCGGTTGGAGGTAGAGTGAACGTGCGGATTGGCAGAAGTTAACGCGGCCGGAGGATCTCAATTGCGCTCTCACTTCGTCCCATTCCGATCACTTCATCGGTGCTTCTACATCCTCGCTTTTCTTGTCCTGAACGCAGCGGCGGTTCTGGCGCTGGATGGCGCGATTTATATCCACGATCCGTCCACGATCGTTAAGTGCGACGGGCGCTACTACGTTTTTGGCACGGGTCGGGGTATTCCCATCCTCACGTCAACCAACGGCTTCACCTGGCAGCGCGGCGGACGGGTCTTCGATCGCATCCCGGATTCCGTCAAAGCCTACGTCCCAAATAACAACGGCGTGGATGTCTGGGCGCCGGACATTATCAAGCTCAATGGGACGTATTATCTCTACTACGCGGTCTCTCGCTGGGGGCAGATTACATCCGCCATCGGCCTGGTAACTAGCCCGACACTGGATCCAGGGAAGCCCGGCTACAAATGGACCGACCGCGGCATGGTCGTTCATTCCGTTGACGGAGAGAAGCTGAACACCATCGATCCGGGAGTCATCCGGGCGCCCGATGGGACGCTCTGGATTTCCTACGGGTCATATCTCGGCAATATACAACTCGCGCAGCTTAATCCAAAGACCGGTCTCCGGATCGCGCCGGATTCCCGGGTCTATATCATCGCAAACCGGAGCGAGGCCTCGGACATCATCTACCACGAGGGGTACTATTACCTGTTCGTCAACCATGGAAGCTGCTGCAGCGGGATAAACAGCACCTACAACATCCGCGTGGGACGCTCAAAGAGAACCACCGGGCCGTATTTGGACCGCCATGGAGATGATCTGGCGCGCGGCGCGGGAACGCTCTTTGCGGCGGCGGGCGGGAGACGGGTGGGGCCCGGGCATTTCGGTCTGCTCGTTGAAAACGGGGTCGAGAAGTTTAGCTGCCATTACGAAACCGACCTCGACCACGCCGGGCGGCCCATCTTAGCGATTCAGCCTCTCCTCTGGACGCTCGATGGCTGGCCTACCGCTGGCGAAAACTTGAAGGACGGAGTCTATCAGATTCGCTCCCAGCAGACCGGAACCATCGTGGAAATCCCCGCGGGCGCGCCGAAAGTTGGAGGCCCGGCGCGCCTCGGCAGCTATCTGATTCGCGACAATCAGAATTGGACGATCACGCGTGCAGGCGGCGGTTTTTATAAAATTACGAACCTGGCGGAGGGAGCGGCGCTGCAGGTCGCGGCCGGTCAACCCGGACCGGCAACGGTGGGCGGAGATGTGGACACCGCCGCGTATACAGGCGCTGACAACCAGCTCTGGATCATCGATGAGCTGAGCGACGGGAGCTATCGCGTCGAGTCGAAGGTCGACTTGCGCGCCCTCACTGTAGTAATGAATGCCAGTCCCGGAAACCGCATCGATCTCCAGGCCTGGAATGGCGCCGACACCCAACGGTGGGCACTGGCAGCGCCCTGATAGCATTCCCCTCCCGAAGCCCCTCAACGACCCCGCTGCACGTCGGAACCAGGCGCAAAACTCGTGCCGATCTTATGGTCAATCGACCCCAGCCGAAAACCCATGCCGGGTTGACACGTAACGTTGTAGGGGCGAAGCATTCGCATCAGATCTCGCATCGCCGAAACCCCCGAGCGAATGCTTCGCCCCTACTCGGTCGTCCCTTCAGGACTTCAGGGCCGGTAAACATGCCATCGCGGCAGTTCCAGGGCTAAAGCCCTTCGCTATACTCAGCCGTCCGTGCGGGACTTCACCACCGGCAAATACACCGGGTCGCCCGCGCTGCACGCACCGCTTTTTCATCCTCCGTCCTTCGTCCTTCGTCTTCCGTCCACCTCGCGCTTCGCGCCTGTCTTCCCGTCATAATAGTATTGGCGGGCGATGAAATGGAGGTCGATTTGGTGAGCGACGACGGTGAAGACACACGGCGGAAGCACTCCAGACGAACATTCCTGCGGAATGTGACGGGCGCGGCGGTAAGTCTGGGTGTGGGCCTTCCGGCCGATGCGGTCGCTGCTCTGCCGGCGCCAGCGGCCGGGTTCTGGTGGCGGCGGTTCACGTCGTTTATACAGCTCGGACCTCTGGATGCCTTCGGGAAATCGGGCGCGCGCATGGTGATCTTCGGATGCTCTTCTGATCCCACCTGGGGCCCATTCGCGCAGCGCCTGACCATACTCGATAACGCCGCAGGCCTCCGCCGCCTGAAGATGGAAGGCGCTCGTGTCATCACCTGGATCGAGGGATTCGGCGACTGCATGATCTACGCCGTGACGGTGGAGCGGCGCCCCGACGGCTCGTTCGTCACGCGCCGCGATGATCCACGCGTCACTCAAGTCATGCGCAGCCACTGGTCCTGGACGAATACCGCGATTCCGCAGGGCAACACGTTCCGCTGGGTCGGCCTGCACAACACGATAGATAACGAGGATTTTGTAGGGCCGTCGTTCTGGCGCAAGGCGATCGGCATCCCCGTTCCTGCCTACCCTGATGGCCGCCCTGCAATCGGCTTGCTGCCCGGTAAGAACGAACCGCTCAACGCCCGGATCTATGACGCTTGCGGCGCCAAGGACATCAATGGGAATCTCCGCCCGGCTTTCGAACCCCCCGCGGGTGTCAATACCATCGACCCGGCGACCGGGAGACCGCATGGGCCCACCGAGGGGCTGTGGCCGGCCGCTGCCGGCGAGGATGACGTTCCGGTTTTGCCGGGACTCAACCCGGGAGACCTGGTATACTGCGGCGTCATCAGCGTTCACAAGGATCTTTCAGCGCCGTTCTGGCAGGAGTACGCCCGGGAGTCGGTTCGGCAAATTGCGAAGCAGGGCGTGGACGGTGTCTGGTGTGACAACTACTCACCCTGGGACAACTTCGGCTATCCGCCGGTTCAAAAGGCGTTCGGCGATTGGTCGGTGGATCGTTTCC
Source organism: Armatimonadota bacterium (assembly GCA_035686845.1). Taxonomy (GTDB): domain Bacteria; phylum Armatimonadota; class DASRZA01; order DASRZA01; family DASRZA01; genus DASRZA01. The sequence goes on from DASRZA010000473.1 coordinate 2,983, forward strand.
ACCGGTTCGTACAAAGCGAAGCCGGTCTTCGCGAG
>DASRZA010000474.1:0-21076 GCA_035686845.1 Armatimonadota bacterium
AGAAGGTGCTCGCGATGCGCCTTTTGTACGGCCATTCGTCTCCCGGTATCCCCGCGTTCCAGTACTTCTTTCTGGGTGGCGCGGACACACTACGCGGGTATCAGGAGGACAACTTCTTCGGTGAGAACGAGTTTCTCTACAGCATCGAGCTCCGGATTCCCGTGGCTCTCAATAAGCTCCAGCTTGTGACGTTCCTCGATACAGGCGACGCCTGGGGTGGCTCGTATACTCCCGATCAAGCTTTTCGTCTCAATACCGGTGTCGGCGCCGGTGTCCGTGTCACGATCCCGCAGATAGGACCGCTCCGACTCGATTACGGAATCGGGCGCTTCGGCGGCCGAACACACTTCAGCATCGGTGAGACATTCTGACGGTTTGGATTCGAGCGAGCGGTTAAGGCTCATTGCCGGCCGGCTCTCCGCGATCCGTGCCGCGACATGGAACCACCCCATCGTCAATCCGAGTCTTAATTGGGTAATTGTCCTTTCGGGTATGCCGGTCCACTCCTCGCACTTAATTGAGATCGGCATCCCCCTTTTCGTTCAAATTGGAGTTGATCCTTGAAGATTTCGAACCGCGGCCAGCGATGGCTCGCTGCAACGCTGGTGATCGGCGGTGTGTTTTCGGCCATACAGATTTACCGGGCGCAGGCGCAGTCGAAGCCGGCCCAACTCATCGCCACCGTAGACACGCTGCGCGTGCTCAGTCCTGAATGGTTAAGATTCAAGACCGAAGAAGACGCGCTCCATCAAAAGGGGGAGACCTACGCGTCGATACTGCAGCCGTTTCTTGCCGCCCAGAGCGCCGCAGCGCCCCCGCTGGATACCACTACGTTGGGTTCCTGGATCAAGCTCCGGGAACAGGTCGCGCTAAACCCCGGTCAGGAGACCGACCAGAATAAGAAGGACCTCGCCAGCTACGAGAGCCAGGCCAAAACCGCCACCGATTCGTTCAACGCGTTGGTGAACAAGGGGGATAAGCTTACTGACGCTGACAAGGCGGATCTTGCGAAGCTTCAGGACCTTCAGCAAAAGGGGAACGCGCTGGTCGTGAACCAGTTCAAGGAGTACCAGACAACCATTAACGACGATGTTAAAGCGACGCAGGATAAGTTGGCAGCGCTCTCGCAGGATGCCATCACCAAGGTTGCGCAGCAGGACAACGTTACCTACGTGTTCAACGCGTCGGTGGTAAGCCAGGAGCTCGGCCTTCAAAAAATCTTGCTGTACAGCAGCGACAAGAATGTGGATATTACCGACCAGGTCCTAAAGACCTTGAATAAATAGAACAGATGGCGCTTTATGCCTCGAACGGCCGTGCGTAATTCCCCGAAAATGGGTAAAAGAACCGCGGCCAGTCAACATCCGGTAGAACTGCTCTTGCTGACGCGCTTTAGAACTCGGCTATCGTCCCATGCGACCCAATGATTTCAAGCAATGGATCCTGAGCGCTGCGATGGGCGCCGCAGCCGCTACGTTATTGAGCGGCTGTGGCGGCCCGAAACACGCCGCGCCCTCCGGACCGATGTACGTGAACGTGAAGGCGCTGGCTCACGCCCGGCCGGAATGGCTCGGCGTTACCCGGATGGATCAGCAGGTTGCGGCGCTCGAGGCTGAGCGGGTCGCTCTTCTCCATCAGGCGGCGCCTGGCGTCGCTGTCCCTCCCGCCATCGCCGTTCCGGTGCCACAGCCGCTGGTTGTCCCGCCGCCCACCACCAAAGAGACGCCGCCTCCGAGTCAGGATCTAAAGTTACTCCTCGCGCAGATCAAGCGGCAGATGGCCGTCGAAGCGCAGCGAGAGCAGACGATTTTCGCGCGTAAGGCCGGCGATCGTTATGTCTCGGCGGAATTCGCGGCCAAAACGAAACAGTGGGATAGCTTCACCGGTAAGCGAAGCGCCATTCTGGAGCGTTACAACGCGATGGTAACGGCGCTCGTACAGAAAGAGGCGCTTCTCACCAGAACCATATCCCAACCCGACCTGGCGCTCGCCGCTTCGGTGACCTCTGGCAGCAGCACACCCGCTTCGCGACTTGCGAGCGTGAAAAGCAAGATCGACGCGGAGATCGCCGCTCAAGACGTCGAGCTCCTGGCCAATTTTCGGCAGCTCCAGGCAGTGCTCGATAGCATCGACGCCGACTATCGAGCACGCATCGCGCGCGATATCCGCGCGCAGCAGGCGGTGATAAACAGTAACATCACTCACAGGATCAACGTAGCGCGCAGCGACATTGCGCAGGAAAATGCGCTGCGGAGCGGATGGTTTCTTCATAAATTCGAGAACCCCGCTCGGCAACCACTGCCCATGGCTCTAAGGGCTCTCAAACCGGAGCCGGTTCCGGCGCCGCCGCGCTCATCGCCCGCGGATCTCGCCGCGGCCATCGCGCAGCAAGAGTCGGTTATCAGGCAGCAGCGCAGCCGGCTCGCCAGCTTTACTCTCGCCGATACGCAGGACTGGGTGGCGGCTATCGCAAGCCGCCAGAACCTGGCGGTCCAATACAAGCCGGGGTCGAACCTGCCGGATGAGACTGCGCGGTTTGCGGCGTGGCTGCGGCAGCGGACCATTCCAGCATGAGATACACTGGATGAGCGCCTCCCTCGAAGAGTTGGCGCGGGCGTGCGCGTGCGTTCGGGAGGGCCCGCCGGATCTGGTTATCACGGAAGCGGCGCCCTACGAGGCCGCGGGGCCCCAGAGCCTGATTTTTGCTCTAAACGACCAACTGCTGGAGCAGGCTGAAGCTTCCGGCGCCGCGGCGATTATCGTTCCCGTTGAGGGCCGCCGTCCGGACAGGCCATGCCTCCGCGCGACAAACGTACGAGTTGCGTGGGCACGCGCCCTGGAGATACTCTATCCGCCGCCGCCACTTACGCCCGGCGTCCATCCCACAAGCGTGGTAGACCCATCCGCTGAGATTGACCCGTCCGTATTCATCGACGCGTTCGTGGTGATTGGCCCGGGCGTCCGAATCGGCGCCCGCTGCCGGATCGGACCCGGCGCCGCCATCGCCGCCAATGTTGAGGTTGGAAACGATAGCACGCTGCACGCGCACGTAACGCTATTCGAGCGAACCATCATTGGAGAGCGGAACGTCATCGGCGCCGGCGCCGTCATCGGTTCAGAGGGCTTTGGTTTCGCGCATGATGGCCGGACCTATCGACGTATCCGGCATATCGGGCGCGTGCGAACGGGCTGTGACGTGGAGATTGGCGCGAACACCACGATTGACCGGGCCGCTCTGGGAGAGACGTTGATTGGGGATGGCGTAAAGATCGATAATCTCGTCATGATAGCCCATAACGTCACCATCGGATCCCATACGGTGATGGCTGCGCAGGTCGGCATCGCAGGAAGCGCCCGAATTGGATCATGCGTAACGATGGGCGGCCAGGCGGGCGTCGGCGATCATCTGGTGATCGGTGACGGAGCGACGCTCACGGGAGGCGCCGGCGCCATTGGTGATGTGACGCCTGGGGCGGTGGTCATGGGCTTTCCCGCACGCCCACGGCGTCAGTTTCTCCGCAGCGCGGCGACGCTGGCGAAACTGCCCGAGATCATCCGGTCGTTACCGACTCGCGTAAAGGAAAGCGCGGAAGATCCCGAGTGAATGGAGATGGCGAGCTTCAGCAAACGTTAAACTCCCATTTCGAACTGGAGGGAGTTGGCCTGCATACCGGGTCTCTCTGCCGCCTGCGTCTCTCACCGGCCGGCGCCGGAGAAGGGGTCCGGTTCCTGCTGCCGGGTCTTAAAGACTCGTTTCCTGCGACGGTGGAATATCAGACCGGCGCCAACCGCTGCACTACGCTGGGTTTTCAGGGGCAGACGGTTCATACGGTGGAACATCTGCTCTCGGCTCTTGCGGCGTGCGGCATTGACAATTGCCTGATCGAAGTGGACGGGGGCGAGGTACCCGCCGTAGATGGCAGCGCTCTGCCGTTTGCGCATGCTATCCGGAAAGCCGGCGCACAACAGCAGACCCTGCGGCGAGAACACATTATACTGGAAGAGCCTGTATGGATTGAGGAGAATGGGAGCACACTGATCGCGTTTCCATCCAGCAAGTTCCGCATTACCTGCTGTATCGACTTCGCTCACCGGGTCGTCGGCAAGCAGTTCTTCCGGGTGGATGTTACCGCCGAGGCGTATGAGCGAGAGATAGCCCCGGCGCGCACGTTCGGCTTTCTGGCGGAGGTGGAGGAACTGCGGCGGCAAGGGCTTGCGGGGGGCGGCAGCCTTGAGAACGCGCTCGTGATCGGCGACACCGGGTACCTGAGCCCGCCCCGGTTCGATGATGAGCCGGTTCGGCACAAGACCCTCGATCTCATCGGTGACCTGGCGCTGTTAGGGGCGCCGCTTCAGGCCGAAATAGTTGCGCTAAAGAGCAGCCACCGTCTCAATCTTCTGCTGGCCCGGAGGATCCTGGAGACAAGGAGAGAATAAGGCATGTCTTCCGTCCGGAAAACGATGGATATCAATGAGATCATGGAGGTGCTTCCGCACCGTCCGCCGTTCCTGCTGGTGGATCGGATCCTCGATCTCAATCCCGGCGTCATGGCCGTCGGCCTCAAATCGGTGAGCATGAACGAACCATTTTTTCAGGGCCACTTCCCTGGACATCCCGTCATGCCGGCGGTCTTAATCACGGAGGCGATGGCGCAGGTCGGCGGTGTGCTCCTGCTCTCTTTATCGGGCAACGAGGGCAAAATCGCGTATTTCGCCGGCATCGATAAGGTTCGCTTTCGTAAGCCCATAGGACCGGGCGACCTGCTGGTTACCCGGGTCGAAATGACGATGGCGAAAGGGCAATTTGGTAAAGTGCATGCGACGGGATATGTCTTCCGGTTGGAATCGAGCGCGTTGGAAACGCCGGTTCGGGATCCGACGTTCTCGATGCTGCCTCACAATGGTATAGCCCTACTCGACGTAGAGGGTGAAGCGCAGCGGGATCGCGCGCTTTTATTTGGAAGTATGGAGGGAGAGCTGGCTGCCGAGGGAGATTTGATGTTCGCGCTGGTGGAGCGAAGCCCAGACCATAGCGGTTAACTCGGCCCATCCCAGGCCGACCGGCGTTCAAAGCAGGCGCCGTGCGCCAAGGAGCGTACTCGATGGCGATTCATCGCACAGCAATTGTAGCCCCCTCCGCCGAAATCGATTCTTCGGTTGAGATAGGGCCGTATTCTATCATTGGCGCTCGCTGCCACGTGGGCGCAGGCACCCGGATTGGCCCCCACGTCGTGCTGGAGGATTTTACCAGCGTTGGCGAGCGGTGCGAAATCCGCGCTGGCGCCTGCCTGGGCGGTCCCCCGCAAGACGTCAAGTTTAAGGGCGAAGAGAGCTATCTTCGTATCGGCGACAATAATATCATCCGTGAGTTCGTGACCATCCATCGAGCCACGGGAGCGGGCGCCACGACCGTGATCGGTGACGACGGCATGTTTATGGCGTACTGCCACGTCGGACACAACTGCCATGTTGGGAACGCGGTCATTATGGCGAGCTGGGTAGGAATCTCAGGCCACGTCGTCATTGAGGACAAAGTGACGTTTGGCGGTATGGTGGGTGTTCATCAATTTGTGCGCATTGGCCGACTCGCCATGATCGGCGCCCAATCTAAGGTGGTTCAGGATATTCCCCCGTTTATGAAAGCTGACGGACGCCCTACCAAGGTCTATACGCTGAATGACCTCGGCCTCCGCCGGTCCGGCCTCTCCGCGAAGGTTCGGAGCGACCTCAAGCAGGCCTTCAAATTGCTCTATCTCTCTGATCTCAATCTTTCGCAGGCGATTGAAGAGATTGAGCAGGAAATAGATATGGGTCAGGAGATCAGTTATCTCCTCGACTTCCTACGCAGTACCCGTTTTGGCTACGGTGGTCGTCAGATGGACCACCGGCCGGAGTAAAGATCGATCGCAATGCCCCTCACCTTTGCGCTGCTGGCCGGCGAGGCTTCCGGAGACGCCCAGGGCGCCCTCCTCGTGGAAGCCATCCGATCTTTGCAGCCCGACGCCCGTTTTCTTGGCATCGGTGGGCCGCGGATGCAAAGCGCCGGCGTCGAAATCATTCATAACAGCGGTGAATGGGGCAGCATCGGGATTATTGAGAGCCTCCGGCTCTACTTTCCGCTGAACCGGATCAAAGATGAGCTGGTGCGGCGTTTCGGCGCTGATCCGCCCGATCTCCTGATCCCAATCGATTTCGGCTATTTCAACGTACGGGTCGCCCATCCGCTCCATCGCCGCGGGGTGCGGGTACTCTACTATTTTCCTCCCCGATCCTGGAGCCAGGCGGCGCACGTGTCGCCCCGGCTTAAGGAGAGCGTGGATCTTGTGGCGACGCCGTTCCCCTGGTCCGCCGATCGGTTCCGCGCCGCCGGGGTACCGGTCAGCTTCGTCGGTCATCCCCTCTTAGACGCCGCCGCCCGTACGCCCGATCGCCGCGTTCTTTGTTCGGAATGGGGACTTGATCCGGATCGGCCGATCGTAGCGCTTCTTCCCGGCTCTCGGGGGCACGAGATCAAATACCTCTGGCCGCAGCTCTTGATCGCCGCAAGCCGGATTCTGCGGAAGATTCCCAACGCGCAGTTTGTGACCCCAATAGCGCCGACGGTGGATCGGCGCCGGCTCGAAGCGTCCACCGAGAAGATCCTTCGCCGGCTCCGCAACAAAGAGCACGAAAGGGCGCTGATTCAGAGAGAAATGTCCGCCCGGCATAACCTCAACCTGCGAGTTACGCAGTACGAAGAACACCCGGAGCGCCGGGTGATCCCCGTATGGCAGGAGGAGCCGGACGTCAGCGACGACCCAGACGACATCAAGATTCCAATCGACAATATTACCCTGAGACTCGTCGATGGCCGCACGGCCGACGCGCTGGCGGCGGCCGACGCGGCCGCTATCTGTTCCGGCACAGCCACATTAGAGGCCGCGATCTTACAGTCGCCCATGGTCATTCTGTATGGCGGATCGTGGCTTATGGCCGCCGAGTGGGCGCTGCGAAAGTCCCACCTCGCCATACCTTTCATTGGAATGCCGAACCTGTTGGCCGGCCGGCTTATCGTCCCCGAGATGATTCAGGAGGATGCGTCGGGCCCCAAAATCGCTCGCGAGATCATCAGCCTGCTCACTGATTCCGCCCGCGCAGAGAAGATGAAAGCCGATCTCGCGGCCGCCACCGCGTGCCTGGGCGAGCCGGGCGCCACTGCCCGCGCCGCGGCCCTCGCTGTCGCCGCAGCCCGGGGGGACTGGAGCGATGGAGCAATCGCCCAACCGGAGGGCGCGCACGCTCGCGCCGCCGCCCCCACGGCCGCCGCGAAGGGAGACAAATAGGTGCGGATACGGATTCCAGAGGGTTTCACCGGCCGTGGTATCCAGCGGCTATGGCCCTACGTTCTGGCCAACAAAACCCGGCTCAGTTTCGGTATCCTCTGTGCGCTCCTGGCCACTTGCTTCACCTTCGCAACGGTAAAAATGCTCGGTTCAATCATTGACGCGGGGAACGCCGTCCCTATTGATGCGGCATTGGTACAGCAGTTTCTCAGCGCCGCTCAGCACCCGCCTATTAGCCCGGTCGTTATTCACAAACTCGCGCTCTATATTCAGAAACACCAGCCCCACCCTGCAAGCATCGACCGGCTCGCCGGATGGCTGGTCCTTCTCTTTCTGCTCAAGGGACTCGCCTCTTACGGCGAAACGTACCTTGTGAACGCGGCAAGCCAGCGCGTCTTGCTCCGCCTCCGCAATGAAGTTTACGAACATCTCCAGCGCATGGGCCTCCGGTTCTTCGACCGCCGCAAAACCGGTCAGTTGATGGCCTCCGTCACTGCCGATATTCCGCAGATTCAGAACGCGGTAGGCAGCTATATCGTAGACGCCATCAATTCACCGTTCACAATATGCGGGGGTATCGCTTACGTCCTCTGGCTCAACTGGCGCCTGGCGGTGCTCTCCGGGATGATCATTCCCGTGATATCGTTCTTCATCAGCCTGGCGAGGCGCCGTATGGGACGCGCCACTCACCTCATGCAGACTGCCCTGGCGGACGTCTCGGAGCTGCTAGAGGAATCGCTCACGTGCGTGCGAGTCATACGCGCGTTTGTCATGGAAGACGCCGAAACGCTGCGATTCGTCCATCGCAGTGAGACGTCTTACCGGGCATACATGCGCGGAGTGCGAATCCAGGCGGCGCTTCGCCCGCTGGTGGAGTTTATCGGCGCCCTCGGCATCGTCTTAGCGATCTGGGTGGGAGAGATGCAGATCGCCGCGAATCCCCATGCGTTCACGCTCGGATCGCTGCTGCAGTTCGTCGGGGTCGTCCATTATGTCGCGGAGGCCTTTGGCGGCATTGGTAACCTTTCACTCGGCTTTCAGCGGGCCAACGTCGCCGCGGAACGTGTTTTTGATCTGCTGGACGAGAAGCCGGACGTGCAGGATGCTCCCGGCGCTCCGGAACTCGGACCGGTCCGGGGCGTTGTGGAGTTCCGGGACGTTCATTTTTCGTACGATGACGACCCCGTGCTGCGAGGAATCTCGTTCCGAGCCGAGCCGGGCGAGGCGCTGGCGATTGTTGGCCCCAGCGGCGCCGGCAAGAGCACCATCGCAAATCTGCTTCCTCGATTTTACGAGGTCGACGCAGGCGCCGTCCTGATTGACGGGCACGACGTGCGTGACGTGACCGCTTGCTCGCTGCGGCGGCAAATTGGCATTGTCGCTCAGGAATCGGTGCTTTTCAGCGTATCGCTGCGTGAGAATATCGCCTACGGCCGACCCGACGCCACTGAGGAGGAGATCCGCGCCGCGGCGATGGCCGCCAACGCGCTCGATTTTATTGACGATCTGCCCGAAGGGATGGATACGGTAGTCGGGCAGCGCGGGGCCACTCTTTCGGGGGGACAGCGGCAGCGCATCGCCATTGCCCGCGCCATTCTCGGCAACCCTCGCATCCTGGTGCTCGACGAAGCCACCTCGTCGCTGGACGCGCACTCTGAATCCATTGTCCAGGCAGCGCTGGAGCGATTAATGCCAGGCCGCACCACCCTCGTGATCGCTCATCGATTGAGCACCGTCCGGAACGCCGATCGGATATTGGTGCTCTCCGAGGGCCGGATTGCCGAGGAGGGGCGGCACGCGGAGCTTGTGGCGCGCGGCGGCCTGTACGCTGATCTGTACCATCGCCAGATGCAGAGTCACGCCGAGGTCGTCGTCAATACACGCGCAGGCGCCCTCGATCCCGTGGATGGCGCCGCGATTTCAACGGCAGGCGCTGATGCCTGATCTGCTGGACAAACCAATTAGGAAGGAGATCCGGTACCGCTTTTATTCCCTGCTCATCTGGGCTGTCGTCAGCTTCATCGCCCGCACGGTGCGGCTGAAGGTGATCGGCGAAGAACCGGTCAACGCGCGTGGAAAGGCCGGCCAGCCCTCAATCGTCGTGAGCTGGCATGGCCGGACACTTCTTCCTGTCGCCCGGTACGGTCCCAGAGGGTGGGCCGCGATGATCTCTTTGAGTGGGGATGGCGAATACCAGAGCCGCATCTTCCGCCGCTTTGGATGGCAGATCGTGCGAGGGTCCAGCGGGCGCGGCGGTGTTCGGGCGCTGGTCGGCGCCGTCCGCAAAGTGCGGGAGGGCGCCACGTTCGCATTCACCCCCGATGGCCCCACCGGACCCTCGCACACCGTCCATCCCGGGGTGCTGTTCTTAAGCCAGAAAGGAGAATGTCCCATTTATCCGCTCGGCGTCAGCGCCCAGCCGCGATGGCTTCTTCCGACATGGGACCGCTACCTCGTGCCCCGTCCCTTTTCCCGCGCTGTCATGCTCTATGGCGCCCCCCTCTCCATCCCGCCCGCCGCGACCGAAGAAGAACTCGAAGAATATGCCTCGATTTTAGCCCAACGCATTTCCGAGGTCGAGCACAAGGCAGAGGAAATCTCTCTCGCACTCACTCACTCACACACTCGCACACTCATGTATTACCTCTACAATACGCTCCTGCTAATTCTCTCGCCCGTTGTGATGCTGTACGCCGCCGCTCGGGATCTGCGCCGCATTGGGTGGAGGCGGCTGCCGGAACGGTTCGGACGGCTGCGAGTGACGCCGCGATCGGGTCCCCGAGTCTGGATTCACGCGGCCTCGGTGGGTGAGACCATGTCGGCGGTATCCATCGTCGCCGCGCTGCGGGAGATCCGTCCCGACGTCGAGATTGTGTTCTCCAACATCACTGCGACCGGGCACGACACGGCGCTCGAGCTCCTTCCTGACGCCCAGAATATCTACTTCCCGTTCGACTTTCCCGCTGCAGTTCGGCGAAGCCTGAAGACGATCCAACCGGACGTTTGCGTGATGATCGAAAAGGAGTTCTGGCCCAATTTCATTCATCTGAGCCGACAATCCGGCGCTCGCGTCTGCCTGCTCAACGGCCGCATTTCCGACCGAACGTACCGGCGAGCGTCCAATCCCCTCGTCGGCGCTATCCTCCGCTGGATGCTCAGTCAGATCGACACGCTCGCCATGCAGACCTCTCGGGACGCGGATCGCGCCCGTGAGCTGGGAGCGCGGGCCGACCGGGTGCGCGTGGTTGGCGCGTCCAAATTTGACCAGGCCGTGGCCGCGGACCCTCCGGCCAACGAGGTCGCCGCAGAAATGGACATCCCCACGCACGCGCCGATTCTCGTCGCCGGGAGCACCCACGCCTCCGAGGATGAGACCGTTCTCGACGCCTTTCTGGAGGTCCGCCGCGTCATTCCGAACGCCCGGCTTATTATCGCTCCGCGGCGTTTGAAGAGGGTTCCGGAGCTGCGAGAAGCGATCGCCCGGCGAGGACTGCAGGCGCAGCTCCGCACCGAAAAAGACGGCCCGCCCGCATCGGCGCCGGTGTTTATCCTGGACACCATTGGCGAGCTTCGACGGGTCTATTCCCTGGGGCAGGCAGCGTTTGTTGGCGGCAGCCTGGTCCCCGTCGGCGGCCACGATCTGCTGCAGCCGCTGGCCAAAGGGAAGCCGGTTCTGTTCGGACCCTACACCCACAACTGTTCCGAGATCGCGGAGACCGTCCTGGAAGCCGGCGCCGGCGTTCGCATTCGAAACGCCGCCGAGCTTGCGCGCGAGTGGATAAGGCTGCTGGAAGATCCCGACGAAGCCCGGCGCAGAGGTGAAACCGGATTGAAGCTGATCGGCGAGAGCCGCGGCGCCTCCGCGCGGTGCGCCGAAGAGATCGCCTCGCTGCTGGCGGTAAAGGATGAAGGATGAAGGATGAAGGATGAGTCAAGCCAACCTATAGGCCGGCCGCCAAAGTCCCGGAGGGACGGCCGAGCTTGTGACGCCGTGGGTGGCGACACTCTCTGACCACCGAGAAATGATTGGTATTCCAACCTCGAGCGCGCTTTCGGGACGCGATTATGGTCTGTCGCCGATCGTACGCGACGAGTCGCACTTCGGCGAGTAGGGTCGTCACCGCCCGGCGTCTTGCTGACTGAAAGCGTCCTGCGCCAGTGTCTGCATGGTAAGGGCGCTTGTCGCCCGTCAGGGAATCATTTCGCTCTTGTGCGGTCCCCACTGGCTGCCGGCTCGCCGGGCGGAACGCTGATAATGACGAGATCCGTCGGCTGCTCTCCGGTTGGGACCTGCGCCGGAACGAGCGATACAAGCCTCCCATCCTCACCGATCCGGTATTCCGAGACGGTGTTGGATTGTTCGTTCGTAACATACGCGAACTGCCCTATCTCGTCAATCGCGGCGCACCGCGGCCCCCGTTCCTCCTCGAGATACTCCCCGGGCAGCGGTACCCAGCTTCCGTCCTTCTCGATCCTGTATTGAAGCACCTGGCCAGCTCCTAACGGATAGTAGGCGGTCTGTCTGGCCAGATCGAAGCCCAGGCAGTGTGGCTTTCCCTGTCCAACCACCGACCTTTCGCGCTGAAGGGTTCCATCATCCTGCATCTGGTACTCTTCCACGCCGAAGTTGTTTCCAAGATAGACCAGCGGCCTAACAGGGTCGGCTCGGATAAACGACATGATCTCGTACGGGGGCTGGAATGACGGAAACAAATGTGCCGGGGTGAGGGGGAACAATGGCCCGTACGGCGCAACCCTGAACTGCGAAATGCCGCTTCCCTGCCTTCCTTCCTGGCTGGCGACATAGGCGAAGCGCCCGGTGCTGTCGATGGTCATCGAGACCGGATCTTCGACATCCTCCAATCGCTGCGAGGCGATCCACTGCAGAGCTCCATTCGGGTCAATTCGATACCTGCGGATCTCGTCGCTACCACTGTCCACGACATAGACGAATGGCTCCTTTGGATGAAATATGAGGTCTTCGGGATGATTTCCGGCGGCAGCCGTCGGAGGAGTGAGCGGCCTGAGAATACCTTCCTGGCCAACCTGGTACTGCGAGATGGTATTATCTCCCTGGTTGATGACATAGAGATAGCGGCCACCCGGCGCGGCTGCCATCTCAAACGGCGATGGCCCTGTCGCGATCGTGCGCCTGGACGCCGAGCAGAGCGTACCGTCGGCGTCGATCGGGTAAGAGGTGACGGCCTGGGCGGCCTCATTCAGCACGTAAAGATACCGCGCCGCCTGCGGTCGGGCTCTGTGGGCGGCAGGCTGGCCGGCCGAGCCGGAGCGATGATGGGGGAGGAGGATAAAGCTGTCGATCCCCCCTTCTGGCACAGTCGGTGGATCCATTGGCTGCAGCGTGCCGTTGGGTTGAAGCCTGTACTGGGATTGCTCAGAACCACCATTGATCGAATAGGCGACGCGACCGGTGAGGTCGAAGCGCACATATTCCGGGTGTACTCCCGCCGGAACTGAGGGCGGGGAGAGCGGCGAAAGCGTTCCGTTCGGTCGCACGCGAAATTGCAGGACTGTCCCGTCATCGTAGCCAGTGGCGTATGCAAACCGGCCGGACGGTGATAGCGTTATCCCGCGCAAGCTGCCGGTTGTCTTTACCTCTGCAGGAGCTAGCGGGGTGAGGCCTCCGTGCGGCAGGACACGGTACTGGGATATCACATTACGGGCAGCATGCACCATGTAGACGTACGGTCCCCGCTTGCCGTACACAAATGACGATGCGCCGACGGGGTTGTGAGTCAACGCGGCCGGATGCAGTTTGAGCTCTCCATCTGGGCCGATGATGTATTGCGCGACGACTTGCGGATTCGCGCTGACGTACCCAATATAGCGCCCGGACGGATCCGCGACGACGTTTGAGAAGTCGCCGCCGCCGTTTGGCACGATGGGGTGGGCCAGCGGGATCAGCTCTCCTCGCGCCCCTTGCCGGTACTGAGCAATGCCCCCATGCGAGCCGGTGACATACGCGTAGCGCCCATTCGGGCTGAAGACCATCTCGGAGGGCGCTTGCACCGACGGAACGCCAGGAGGCTGAAGCGGCGACAACGCCCCATCGCCTGCGATCCTGTATTGCGAGATGGAGCTGCCCCCACCGTTTAGCACATAAACAGCCTTCCCCAATGGTCCCACCTGGATGTATCTTGATCCGCTCGCCGCAGGAATCTCAGGCGGCGCCATCGGGTCCGATGTGGTACTGGGAGATTGAATGGCTATCCCGATTGAGCGCGTAAGCCGATCGCCGCACCCGGCTGACAGCAACCGCAACCGGGGCCTTCCCCGCCGGCGCAGTGGGCGGGCAGAGAAACTCAGCGCGACCGTCCGGAGCGATTTGGTACTGCAAAATCAGGTCGTCAAAAGGGTGCGAAGCATAGCCGTACTCATCGGGTGCGGCCGCGGGGATGGCGGCCCTGCGGACGTGGCCTTTGCGGGGCACACTCCTGGACGCGACCCACGAAGGCGCCGAGGTGATAAGAACTACCCACGTTAGAAAGCACAGGCGACGATAGATTAAGTGCATTTTATGGTGCCCCGTAAGAGCGCGCTACGTCAGCGTAAGGTGCAAAGTCAGCGTTCCGTCTTGATTCACCCTTTCATGTCAAACGATTCCTGCCTCGTTATCCCATTCATAGGCAAACTCCTCCGCGGGCGGTCTGCCTGCCGGAGAGTAGCGCGCCGCCGGCTTTTGTAACGTTGCGTAGCGCGTGACCACAGCACCGGAATGAGCGCGAGCGCCAAGCGTCGGCAGCATCAAAAGGGTCAGAATGCTTGCGCGGAGCCGGGCGCATCGACGGAGCATAAGCTGTCTCCTGGAACAGAAATTCCTGTTTGATGGCGCGTAGTCGTGGCTGTTGTCCCATCATCTAATGTCGAGTCCCAAGCTCTTTCCGTGCCGGAGCGAAAACAGGCGAGGAGCGGAACCGGGTGGACCGCTTTCGTCCGAAGGACGGCCGGCCGGAGGCCCATCAGACGGGTAATTCATTACCCGGCGCGGGGCGCGGGGTCAGTCACCCCTTCCCGCTTCGGGAAGGGGCCGGGAGATAGGTCCGAGGCGCGCCATCGGCGAGTTAGCCTGCGGCGTCGGGGGGAAGGCTGCGGACATATTCATCGAGGCGGGCCAGCTCATCAACGTATATTTTTCCGAGTGCTCGCGGCGCGAAGAAGCGCTCCATAACACCGCCAATTCCGCTGGCGCCCTTCCACCGGGTGTCAATCCGGACGCGGCATCCGCCATCCTGCGGCGTAACCGTGAAGTTGGTCACGAGGCTGGAATTGGTGTCGGTCTCCCGCAGCGTCTCGCCCGGCTTTGGCTCATCCACCTGCATCCGGAACGTTCGCATGCGGCCGCGCGCCGCCATCTGGAAGCTGACGATCGTGCCCGCGCCTAGCCCTCCCTGCTCGACCCGGTAGTTCGAGAACGACGGCGGCAGAATCTTGCCATGATGCCGCTCATAATCAGTGAGACAGGCGTACACTTTCTCCGCCGGCGCTGCGATAACCTTCTCTTCCGAAACATTAACCACTGGCATTCATCAAACCCCCTTAAGAAGGCGCGAGGCGCGAGGTACGCGCGGCGTAACCGCGGCTGTCCACCTGTACCTCGCGCCCCGTACCTCGCGCCCGATTTAACCGATATGGTCCGGCCGGCCGACGACCTGGACTTTGATAAGATTGGTGGCGCCGGTTGCGCCGATGGAGCTGCCGGCGGTGACCAGCACCACGTCTCCGTCCCGCACGAGACCGGTGCGCTGCGCAGCCTCAATGGCGTCATCGACCATACGGTCGAACGTCGCTGCCTTTCGAACCAGTACGGGCCGCACACCCCACGAAAGCGCGAGCCGATTCCAGGTACTGGTCTGGATGGTGGCGGCGACGATGGGCGCCTGAGGACGAAAACGAGACACAAGGCGGGCGGTTGCGCCGCTGCTCGTGGCGCAGATAATGGCAGCGGCGTTCAGTCGGGCCGCGATATCACAGGCGCCTTCGCTGATGGCATCGGTAATCCCTTTCCCCGTCTCCCCGGAGCGAGCAAGCAGGATCTCGCGGTGCTGGAGGCACTCCTCAGTTCGCTCGGCTACCTGCGTCATCACACGAACGCTCTCAATCGGGTAGGCGCCGGTCGCGGTCTCGGCCGAGAGCATGACGGCGTCGGTGCCATCTAAAATCGCGTTGCACACGTCCGTAACCTCGGCGCGGGTCGGACGTGGATTGGAGATCATCGACTCCAACATCTGTGTGGCCGTAATCACCGGTTTGCCGGCGGCGTTGCAGGCGTGAATAATCCGCTTCTGCACCAGCGGCACTTCCTGCAGCGGCAGCTCTACACCAAGATCCCCTCGGGCAACCATGACGCCGTCCACCGCCGCGATAATCTCGGTTAGATGATGCACGGCTTCATGTTTCTCAATCTTGGCAATGATTGGCGTGTCGGCGCCTCGTGCGGCGATGGCTTTCCGGAGCCGGCGGATATCGTCCGCGGTTCGTACGAACGACATGGCGACCCAGTCCACCCCCTGCCCCAATCCGAAGCTCAGGTCGTCGAGGTCGCGAGCCGTTAGGCTGTCGATGGAGAAAGAGACCCCGGGGATATTCACACCCTTGTGCGGCTTTAGAATCCCCGCCACGACGGTTCGACATTCAAGGTCGGTCGACGACTTCTTCTCGACCTCCAACTGAATACAACCATCGTCGAGGAGCACCCGATTGCCGGGCTCGACGGCGTCAATCAGCCGGGGGAACGGCAGGCTGACCTCGAACGGCGCCACCGGATTCGGACGACTCGTCAGCGTAACAATATCATTTTCGTGGAGTATGAGCGAGCCACTCGGAATGTCTCCAATCCTGATTTTGGGACCCGATAGATCCTGAAGGATCGCCAGCGGATACTGCATCGAATCCGCTACCGCCCTGAGCCTCGTGATCGTCACAGCGTGCTCTTCGTGACTGCCGTGCGAGAAATTCAACCGGGCGACATTCATCCCGGCGCTCATGAGGGCGCGCAAGGTCGCCTCATCCTCGCTCGCCGGCCCGATGGTACAGACTATTTTGGTTTGTGGCATCGGCGCTCCGAAGCGGGAATTAGGAAAAAAGCCATCGTTATTATCTGAGAATATCGATTGACGGATCGTTAACCGGATCCTAACGAGCGATGTTATAGAAAGCATCCAGCCCGGGGTAAGTGGCGGAGTCGCCCAGCTCTTCTTCGATTCGGAGAAGCTGGTTGTATTTTGCCAGGCGATCGGTGCGGCAGGGCGCGCCCGTCTTGATCTGGCCTGCGTTGACAGCGACGACGATATCAGAAATGGTGTTGTCTTCCGTCTCGCCAGACCGGTGGGAAATCACCGCGGTGTAACCGGCCCGCTTCGCCATTTCAATGGCGGCGAGCGTTTCAGTGAGCGTTCCAATCTGGTTCACCTTCACCAAAATCGAGTTTCCGACCCCCTGCTTGATTCCCTGGGCGAGACGCTCCGTATTGGTGACGAAGATGTCATCGCCCACGAGCTGAACCTTATCGCCAATCCGCTCCGTGAGCAGACGCCAGCCTTCCCAGTCATCTTCAGCCATACCATCCTCGAGCGAGATGATTGGATATTTCTCAACGATTCCCACCCAGAAATTCACCATCTCCTCTGAGGTGTAGGTGATCCCCTGCCGGGCGAGGACATATTTGCCGTCCTGATAGAGTTCGCTGCTCGCCGGATCGAGCGCGATGTAAACGTCTTTTCCGGGTGTGTAACCCGCTTTAACGATGGCGTCCATGATCACTTGAATAGGCTCTTCGTTGGAACCGAGGTTCGGCGCAAAGCCGCCTTCGTCGCCGATGCCTGTTCCCAGGCCCCGATCGTGGAGCACCGATTTGAGAGCATGGTAGATCATTGCCCCCTTTTCGAGCGCCTCGGCGAAAGAGGAAGCGCCAACTGGCATAACGAGAAACTCTTGCAGGTCGACCGTGCTCTCGGCATGTTTGCCGCCATTCAGGATATTCATCATCGGAACCGGCAGCTCACGAGCGGCGGCGCCTCCGATATACCGGTAGAGCGGCAGCCTCAGCTCGGACGCCGCCGCTTTCGCTACAGCCAGCGAAACTCCCAGTATGGCGTTCGCGCCGAGCTTGCTCTTGTTGGTCGATCCATCCAGGTCGATCATCATCGTATCGATGCCAACCTGATCAATGGCGTCGAGACCTTCGAGTTCCGGGCCAATAATGTTATTCACGTTATCGACGGCGCGGAGGACACCTTTGCCGCCGTAGGCTGACTTATCGCCATCGCGCAGCTCCACCGCCTCGTGGGCGCCGGTGGACGCCCCGGAAGGAACCGACGCGCGTCCCCAGGCGCCGTCTTCCAGAAAAACGTCTACCTCGACGGTGGGATTTCCGCGGGAATCCAGAATCTGTCTCGCCACGAGTCGTTCGATCATTGTTGACATAGCTCATTCTCCGGGAATTAGGTATTACGTTTTAGTTAATGGATGGTGGGTTTTGGGTGTTGGGTGATGCCGGTTCGCTTTGGACTCTCGGGCCATGCGAATGAAATAGTTATGGATGCGAGGATCATCGGTAAGCTCGGGATGGAACGCGCTCACTAAAATCGGTCCCTGCCGCGCAAGCACGCCCTTGTCCTGAATGGCGGCGAGGATCTGCACACCAAGGCCGGCGGATTCAATCCATGGCGCACGGATAAAGACGGCGCGCACCGGATGGCTTTCCTGATCCGGTCCAAGTTCCGGAATCCGGAGGTCTGCCTCAAAACTGTCCACCTGCCGGCCGAAAGCGTTGCGGAGCACCTTCAAGTCAATCAGTCCCAGGCGAGCCTGCTGGCTATCGACGATCTCGCGTGAGAGCACTATCATACCCGTACACGTGCCGAAGATCGGCTTCCCATCGGCAGCCGCATTCCGAATGGCGACATCCAGGCCAAAACGCTCCATCAGCTTTCCCACCGTCGTACTTTCACCACCCGGAATGATCAGGCCATCAATCTTCCCGATATCCTCCGGCGTGCGAACGCGAATCGCGTTGACGCCACAGCGCCGGAGCATGGTGAGATGCTCTTCCACGTCTCCCTGGAGCGCCAGCACGCCAATCGTGACGCCGGATTCGCCCGCCCTGTCCACGCCCGGTTCCGGCCGGGCGTCATGCTCGGAAAAGATCACGCCCCCCGTACAGATAGAAGCTCGTGCTCCTGAAGCTGCCGCAGATCCAGGCCGGACATGGGGATCCCGAGGCCGCGGCTGACTGAGGCCAACCGCTCGGGGTCATCGTAGAAGGTAACCGCTTCTACGATGGCGCGGGCGCGGGGCTCCGGATCGGCGGATTTGAATATGCCTGACCCGACGAAGACGGCTTCGGCGCCAAGCTGCATCACCAGGGCGGCGTCGGCGGGTGTGGCGACTCCGCCGGCCGAGAAATTCGGAACCGGGAGCCGGCCGGTACGAGCCACCTCTTTTACCAGCTCGTACGGCGCCTGAAGATTCTTCGCCTCGGCCATCAGCTCATCATCCCGCAACCCCTTGAGACGACGGATACCGGACATCACGGCGCGGATATGGCGCACCGCCTCAACAATATTGCCGCTGCCAGCTTCGCCCTTGGTGCGGATCATCGCCGCGCCTTCGCCAATGCGCCGCAGCGCCTCGCCGAGATCACGGCATCCGCAGACAAAAGGGACTTTGAACGGGTGCTTGTCGATATGGAACTGATCGTCGGCGGGGGTAAGGACCTCACTCTCATCGATGAAGTCCACTTTCATAGCTTCCAGAATCTGGGCCTCCACGAAGTGGCCTATACGCGCCTTCGCCATCACGGGAATGGTGACGGCTTCCATGATTTCGTAGACCTTGGTCGGATCCGCCATGCGAGCGACGCCGCCCTCGCGGCGGATATCGGCCGGAACACGCTCCAGCGCCATCACGGCGACAGCCCCAGCCTCTTCCGCGATGCGCGCCTGCTCGGCGTTTGTAACATCCATAATCACGCCGCCACGAAGCATTTCGGCCAGCCCGACTTTGTTGCGCCAGGTTGATACGGCGGCGCCGTTTCCTTCAGCGCCGGCGCGCCGCTTCCAATTCCGGTTATCCGGGACCTCTCTCATGATCTCACCACCCTTTCACACAGGACTGCCGTCCCTCTAGATTACCAGTATAATCCAGTATGGACCTGCGGTCCCGATTAAACTTCCCGGCGCCACTCCAGCGCCTTGATCAGGGTGGCCTGGTCGGCGTAGTCGAGGTCCCCGCCGACAGGCAGGCCGTGGGCAATGCGAGTCACCTTGACGCCGAGCGGCTTGAGAATTCCGGAGAGGTACATGGCCGTGGTTTCACCCTCAACGGTCGGGTTTGTGGCCAGAATAATCTCCTGCGGCCGGTGTTCCTGAATTCGCTGCAAGAGATGCCGGATGGTCAAATCATCGGGAGTGATGCCGTCCATCGGGGAGATAACACCCTGGAGAACATGATAGAGTCCTTTGAATTCGTTCGTCTTCTCCATCGCGATGACGTCCCGAGGCTCAGCAACCACGCAGATAAGATCCGGCGAACGGCGCGTGTCCCTGCAGATTTCACACAGCGCCTGATCGGTAAAGTTATGGCACCGGTCACAGAACCGAATCTTATCCTTCACCTCCGTGATGGCTTCGGCAAGGAGCCGCGCCTCTTCGGCCGGGATGGATAGAATGTGAAACGCGAGCCGCTGCGCCGTCTTGGGACCGACTCCCGGCAGCTTCTCGAGCTCGCCGACCAGCCGCCCCAGGGGACGGGCGTAATACATGTCAGAACATCCCCGGGATCTTGAGTCCGCCGGTGATTGACATCATTTTCTGCTTGTTCTCTTCAGCCGCTTTCTCCTGGGCCTCATGCACCGCCGAGACAATGAGATCCTCGAGCATCTCCACGTCTTCGGGGTCCACTACCTCGGGATTGATGGTAACGCTCACGAGCTGGCCGGCGCCGCTCACGACCGCGGTCACCATACCGCCGCCGGACGTCGCCTCGACCCGCGCTGCCTCCATCTCTTCCTGAAGATTCTGGATTTTCTGAAAACTCTTCATCAGCGCCTGCTGATTAAACGCGCCCCCACCACCAAATCCTGCCATGAGTCAATCCTCTCTAAGTGCGCCGCCAGTTCCCGGCGCTCGTCTCCGGAATCAAGGATTCCAGACTGCCCACGCACTGATTATACCCGAAAAAGGGCGAGGGGGCTGTTATTCTTCCTCAATCGCCCATCCGGGAAACAGATGCCGCAGGTCGTCATCGGTAATCGGTTCGATGTCTTTGCGGCTCTTGCGAGGGGTTGGCCGCGTCTCGGGGTCTTCACGGAGCCGGCACATGATGCGCAGCGGACGCCCCAAAATCTGCCCAAGCTGGGATTCAACGGCTCGTCGCGCCGTGGCCTTGTTCATCGATTCGTAATGATAACTCTTCGTGAACTCGAGGTTCAGTGTGTCGCCGGACACGCTCACCGGATCGGCGGATTCCAGAAGTGACCGAAGCATCCGGCTGTTCTCCCCCACCCGGCTGAGAAGCGGTTTCCACTGCGCCTGAATCGCCGCCAGGTCCAGGGCTTCAGAAACGGGCGAGGGGCTCGAGTCACGGGGATCGGGGACAGAAGGCGCGGGGCTCGAGGCGCGGGGCCCGAGGGAAGAAGACGCGGGGCTCGAGGCGCGGCGCTCGGGGACAGAAGGCGCGGCGCTCGAGGCGCGGGGCGCGGGGACGTTTTCCTCCGTCCTCCGTCCTCCGTCCTC
>DASRZA010000475.1:0-8746 GCA_035686845.1 Armatimonadota bacterium
GATGTAGGCCGGCTCATGAACAAGCTCGATCTGAGGCCGAGTCGCGGGCGCCGGGGCGATCGCATCGAGCCTCTCAAGCAGCCCGCTCGCCTGCAGCCGGCGCAGAATCGCCCGGAGCCGTTCCGGCCGCTCCTCATGCCCTCGCCCCGTCCGGTGAGCCAGGCAAACCGGGTCGTATAGGAAGCCGGTGTCAGTCATGCGAGGGTGCGAGGCGCGGGAAAGTGGGAAAGTGGGAAAGTGAGAAAATGGGAAACCGAGAACAGCATTGCAGCGCGAGGCGTGGGCGCGGGGAGTGCGTGTGTTTTTGATTCATCCTTCATCCGTCGCCCTTCACCCTCCCTCAACGAGCGCCCTTACATGCGCCTCGACACTTTCTGCGAGTGCGTCGAGGTCGTAGCCGCCTTCGAGCACGGAGACGAGGCGGCCGCCGGCGTGTCTTTCGGCGATATCCAGCGCGAGCTGTGTCATGCGCCCAAAACCGGCGGCCGTCATCTCAAGGCTGCCCATCAGATCATCGCGGTGGGAATCAAACCCGGCTGAGATGAAAACGAAACCGGGCTGAAATCGCTCCATCGCTGGAAGGAGCCGTGAGATCCAGCTCCGGATAAAGGCGTCCTCCGAGGTATGCGCCGGGAAAGGGATGTTCAGGACGGTCCCGCGCGCCTCGCCGCGACCCGTTTCCTCCGAATGGCCGGTGCCCGGATAGATCCCGCTCTCGTGGGAGCTGACGAAAAAGACGCTCGGATCCGCCTCGAAAATATCCTGCGTCCCGTTGCCGTGGTGAACGTCCCAATCCATGATCAACACCCGATCAATGCCCCATCGTACCCGCGCGTGGCGCGCAGCGATGGCGACATTGTTGAAAATGCAGAATCCCATCCCTGCGTCCCTCGTGGCATGATGGCCAGGCGGCCGCACGCAGCAGAAGGCGTTCTGTATATGACCATCCATCACCGCGTCTACGGCGGTCACGGCCGCGCCGGACGCCGCGAGGGCAGCAGCCAGGCTGTCGGGACTGATGCGGGTCATGGCCTGCATGTGACGGGCGCGAATCCACGATGCGAGGGCGGGATCGAGATCAGGTGAGAATTCCGGAATTGTCGATAGAGCAGGATCGGTGGAAAGAACGGGCTCTCCCGACCGGATATCTCGCTCGGCCTGATCGATATACTCACGGCTATGAGCGAGCTCTAATTGGGAGCGAGTGGCGGGGACCGGGCGAATTTTCTCCATCTCCGACCAGAGTTCGGTCTCCTGGAGGCGTGCGAGGATCGCTAGAAGCCGGGCGGGCCGCTCGACATGGCCCGGACCAGTATCATGCTTGAGGCAAATCGGGTCATAGAGAAAGCCGGTCGCGTTCATGGCTTCGATCGGTTACTGAGCATAGCCGCTCCGTCGGATCCGGATCCGTCGCGAGGCCGCGCGGCTCCCCGTCCAACGGGTCCGAGATATAAATCAGTGAGCCTACTCTGCGACCGCGCGGAGGCAGAGCATTGCGAGATCGTCCTTGAGATGGCCGCCGCAGCGGTTCAAAACCGCGTCGTGAATCTGGTTGAGAATGGTGTCAACACTGAGATGAGCCATGTTCTGCACCATCTCCGTGAGCCCATCCGTGCCAAGAAAGCCTTCGTAGCCGCCGGCTTCCGAGGCGCCGTCCGTATAAATGAGCAGGAGGTCGCCTGTCTTGAAGGGCGTCTCCTTTCCAAAGAACTCCAGCGTCTGATCCAGGCCAATCATGGGACCGGTGGCTTCCAGAAGTTCCACCGATCCATCTGCCCGGCGCAGGATCGCGGGCTCGTGCCCGGCGCTGGCGTAAGAGAGCACCTGGGTCAACGGATTGAACGTCGCGTAAAAGACGGTAACGAACCGCTCCTCCGGTATAATAGGCGCGAGATGGGAGTTCGTCCGCAGTAAAACCTCCCGGGGCCGCTCGTCTTCAAAAGCATAAGCGTTGATCACGTGGCGGATGTGCGACATCAGCACGCCCGCTGAGAGGCCCTTGCCCGACACGTCGCCCAGAAGCATCGCCGTGGAATTGGCCGCCACTGAGAACACGGCGTAAAAATCGCCGCCTACGTCGGCGTCATGCCATGCGGGAGCGTAGAAGCGGGCGATCTCCAGGCCAGGACGACTGGCGGGAACTTCAGGCAGCAGCGCCTTCTGGAATTCAACCGCGATATTGCGCTCGCGGTTCGCAAACTCCTGCAGCCGGCGCAGCGACTCCTTACGCTCCGTGATGTCCAGCGAAAGCCGTAGCCAACCTATCCGTTCGCCCATTTTCGCCCGGATCCAGTGAAGCCGCTCCTCCACTTCAACAAAGGCGCCGTCTTTTCGCCGCCGTACCGTCTCCACCACCCGCGGCCCTTCTTCGGCGGGCGAATCCTCAACCAGCTCGTCGCCGTCAGCGAACAACCGCTCAATCGATTCGCCGGTCATTTCCTCACGGGACCACCCGTAGAGGTTCTGTGCGCCGTGGTTCCAGTAGGTTATTCTGCCGTCCAGGTCCGTCGCAATCACCGATTCACGCACATTGTCCAGCATGAGGCTCTGGAACTCAACCTGGTGGCGCTGTTCCTGCTGTCGACCCAGGCGCTGCACCATGCGCAGCACCGAAGGCACATCGACGCCGGCCCCTTTGAGCAGGTACTGAACCGCTCCCTGGTTGACCGCCTGCACAGCGACGTCCAGGGACGTATTGGCGGAAAAGACAAGTACGTCCGCATCGGGCAGCAGTTTCTGGATGTCGGGCAGAAGATCCAGGCCGCTGCAGTCCGGCAGTGTTAAGTCCAAAAAGATGATGTTGTACGGGTTTTCGTCGCACAAGCGGCGCGCCGCGGCGCCGGTGCCCGCGACGTCGACCTGGTACCGTTCGATTTCCAGGTTGTCGGCGAGGCTTTCAGCAGCGTCCGGGTCGTCGTCAACAATTAAGATACGCATCGTAGATGGGACCGCGGCGATTGGAGCAGTTGTTGAGGGCGCTCGGTACAACCCACTGACATAACCACTCAGGACGATCGAATAACGTATTCTGTCAGGCGTCTATGTTCTGACGTCTATGTTCTGATTAACGATTTCTCTTTCGACCCCTGTGGTCTCTATTCCTTTTTGCAATGCGCTCGCGAACGCAGCATTCATCATCTCGATTAATAGCGACTCAACCAGTGAATTGATTCCATCTCAACGATGGCGCCCGCGCTCCGAGCCTATTGATAACCGCCCGTTGATTACGGCTGCCGGGCGCGTCTCAAATACGGCAGGCGGCGTTATCATAATGTCATGGGGGGCGCCATGCTCGATTCCAATTGCTTCGCCATCTGTAACGAACTCTTTGAGGGTTGGGCGTTTACTCGCGTGTGCCAGTTCGCGGCCGAGGTCGGTTACGGCGCCGTAGAGCTGGCGCCTTTCACGGTCGCCGATGATATTCGAGACCTCTCACTCGCGGACCGCAGCCGGCTTCGAATGGACGCGGACCGGGCGGGAGTCTCGATTGTTGGCCTCCACTGGCTTCTGGTTAAGCCCGCCGGTATGCGATTGATTTCGACCGATGCGGCGGAACGCGAATTCGCGAGCCGTTACCTCGCGGACCTGGCCCGGCTCTGCGGCGATCTGGGCGGGAAGGTTATCATCCTCGGGTCGCCGAAGCAGCGTCAGCGCCCGCCGGGTGTCTCCTACGACCAGGCCGTGCAATGGCTCCGATCCACCCTTGAGCCCGCGGCTGCCGCCGCAACCTCCCAGGGGGTGACTCTCTGCCTTGAGCCGCTGCCGGCCGAGGACACCAACTTTTTGAACACGCTGCAGGAAGTGGCCGCGATTGTGCGCGCCATAGATCATCCGGCGATCCGGCTTATCCTCGACGTCAAGAGCATGGGCGCCGAGAACCGTCCTGTTCCCGAGCTCGTCCGTACTTATGGGGGCCTGGCGGCGCATTTTCATGCGAACGACACCAATCGCCGCGGGCCGGGCGACGGCGACACCGATTATACGCCCATCTTCACGGCGCTTTCTGAGATAGGATATAAGGGCGCCATCTCGGTAGAAGTTTTTGACTACACGCCCGATCCGGAGACCATCGCGCGCCGGAGCCTGACGTATATGAAGCAGATCATCGGCTCCGGATGATGGGGCAGCGCCGGCTTTTTATTGATCAGAATTGAGTGGCACGGATTTTTCGAAGGGAGAGACATCAATGGATACGCCCTGTCGCGGCCATCCGGAGCGCTTAAGCCGGCGCCGCGGCGTCCGAGTAAACACGATCCGGCGAGGTTTGTCCGGGTCAGCGTTGCTCAGGCGAGACTTACTAAGGCGGGAAGGGTTGGTAGGGATTGATCGGGGAGAAAATGCGATCGCGGGGTGACGAAGGCGCCACGTTTCCCCTGGCGGCGCGGGGGCCGCTGTCGTCGTCCAGCGCCTCCACCGAAAGCAGCCGGCAGATCCAGGCCGCCATTGCCGCCGATGGAACGCAGAGCGCCGCCGCCCGGCTGGTGTTCCAGCGCCTCCACAAGCAATACCTTCCGTTCACTTATGCCCTGGCGTCGCGCAAGTCGCACCCGGATGACGTGGAGGACATTCTGCAGGAGACCTGGGTCGCGGTATGGCGGCGGCTTCAGGACCCGGAACCGGTGGAACGCTTCTTATCGCTATTAGAGGCGATCTGCCGGCATAAACTTGCTGACGCGAACGAAAGGCGTTACCGCCGCAAGCGCCGCGCTTCTGAAGATCCCTGGATTCTCTCGCTGGATGCGCCCGTTGATCCCTCCTCGCCCGATGGCGCCCGGTGGGCCGACGCTCTGGAGAGTAACGAGCCGGCGCCGGAAACCGCGCTGCTGGAACGGGAGCGGATGGATGAGTTATGGACATTGATGCAGCGCCTCCCGGAAAGCTGGAGATTGGCGGTGACTTATCGCTTTTTCAACCAGATGTCGGTAGCCGAGACGGCTCGAGCCATGGGCGTGACGGACGACGCCATCAAGAAGTATGTTTTTAGGGCTGTCCGGCGTCTCCGCGGATGGATGCAGAATGACACGGAGTTCTGGCTTTCATGAGAAGAATCGATAATAGCGAGGCAAACGGGGCAGGCGCCCTCCGCAGGATCTGGCGCCGGGTTACCCGGCCGCTATTCGCGGACCCGGCTGCGCCGTTTTCTGACGCCGTCGACCAGGCGATGCTTGAGCCGGGCAGCACGAAGGATCCGGTGGTCGACGCCATTCTCCGATCCACCCCGTCGGCCCCGATGCCGCCCGATCTCCAGCAGCGATCCTGGAATGCGATTGAGCGAGATCTGTTTCAGGCGCCGGCCGTCTATCCGCCGCTCGCCATCCCGTTCCGGGATCGAGGTCGCCCGACCGGCCACACTCTGCTGCGAATCCCCCGCATCGTGGTCGCCGGTGTGGCTGCCTTCGCCATGGCCGCGGCCTATGGCGCGTGGCGCGGCCCGGTCATTGTGGGGAAGTCGCTCGTTCATCAATCGACCAGGCAGTGGTCGCGAATCCGCAGCTTTGATGGCGACGTTCAGTTTGTATCGCTTATCCCCGGCAAACAGATGCAGTGGAGCGGCCGTCAGATCTATGGTGGTCCGGAAGAGATGTTCCTCCAGGTCGATCTGATGGGAGTCCCGTTGCGGATGGTCGTGCATGGAGCGAAAGCTGCCGCCGATGTTTCGACGATTGGCGCTAATTCCGAAACCCTGTACCGGCTCCGTTTCATTGCGTGGGCGCTGGATCCCGGTCTCCCGGAGCGGCTCCTGCGGCACGCTCCGAACGTCCGATACGTGGGGCGCGATCGTGTGTTGGGCCAGCCCTGCCAGGTGATAGACTTCAGTCTGGGGGAAGCGCGAGACGCCGGGCCGCTGCCAGGCATTCCCCGCAGCGTCGTGTCCGGACGAGTCTGGCTCTCGATGGATCGGCGGCTTCCGTCGCAGTTGGAACTGTACGGTTCGGACGGCGCAGCGGCGCTCTCCTATCGATACTCCAACATTCGGTATAACGTCGCGGTCCGACGTCATCTCTTCGACGTGCCGTTCAACCGCCGCGCCCGACCGATTACGCTCCGGGTGGTAAAGTTCCGGCCGGCGGAGTGACGCGTATCCTAACAAGAAGATCGTTCAGCGCCGGCTTCGAGGAGGGGCCTTCCGGGAGCCGGCTCGCCTGGCCGGCTTCCTCGAGCGCCCCTATCAACAGGTGGTACTGCCGCTCATAAAAGGCGAGGCTGTCAGAACCGATTTGGCCCTTTTCCGCCCCTGCCAGCTTGCGCGCTACCAGATCATCAATGAATGGGAGCTTGAACTCTTCGTTGAGCCGGATAAGGTTGGCTTCCACGCATCCGGTGCGCATAAGATGGATGCCGGTCAAAAGCACACGGAAAACATACAGCAGCGGCTTTACCCGCGGAGGACTCTGCTTGAGAAGCAGTCGCCACTGATTCTGTGCAAACCCCAGGTAATGATAATGGTGATAGCGTGTAATGCAGCCGGTCGCGATCGACTTCAGCTCCTCATGCTCCGGCGTGGTAAAGACGATAAGCGGTGAGTAGAGTTGTTCGAGAACATAGCCATTCTTTTTGAGCAGCAGCAAGAAGAATTTGCGCGCATCATGGGTTACCAGGTCAATTTCAAGACCGGATCGCCGACTGCTGCTCTCCACCGTCTCGCGCCCGGGGTCCAGACCCACGACATCCGGTATCGGCAGGACATGAACGCCGCGCAAATCGAAATCGGAGTCACTCGAAGGGAAGCCGTACAGGTGGGCGCCGCTCAAAGTCACAAAAAGCAGTGGAAACGGCTGCCCGGAGGCCACAACCTGCAGCTCATCAGGAATGTTCATGATGGATAGTCCCCGATTCCAGCGTTGAACGGCGGGCGCGTATCAGGAACGCGTTGGCGCGCTCGTAGTCTGGCCGATCCGGAAGCGCGGTGACTTGGTACGCGGTGTCGAACTGGCGATGCAAGTCGAGACGCCACGAGTCGATCTCACCCCAGGGCGTCTCGCCGCGGCGGATCGATAGAAGTCGTTCCCGGTGCTCTTCAACCCGCACGGGAATGCTTCCCGTTCTCAGCGCAATGATACCGGAATGGAGGAGCCGAATGAGGTGCATAGCATGCTTCCACTTCGGAGCGCCCGTCATCCTCCAGTCGGCCTCCAGTTTCTTGAACTGCGACATGGCGTAGCCGTTGTAGGTCTGATAAATCAGCCGCGAGAGGAATATCGCGCGCATTTCCAGCAGCTCTTCCGCGAGCGGCGCGGCCCATTCCACCATTGGAGAATAGAGACATTCGAGCACGTTCGGATTCGCCTTCAGCGCCAGGATGAGGAACTTCTGCAGTTCCCAGTAGCATTCCTGCGTTTCATCGTTTTCCAACTGCTCGGGGACGCCGTACAAAGACCAGTGGAGCTCGGCCGGAGGCAGGTAAATCCCCCGGTAGTCGGTATCGGAACCTTCGCTCTCCAATCCGTAGGCGCGGGAACCGGTTACGCAGCGGTAGATGACGTGCTGGCTCAGATCGTACCCGGCCAGCGGGCTGTCAGACCGTTCCATACCCTGGCGCTGCGCGTGCTTCCGGACCGCCAGATCATTGCGTCCGAATGACGCTTCGGCGCCATCGAGGAAGCGTATGCGGTACGCGTGGGAATGGTCTACCGGAGACTTCGTTACGATTCCTCGGAGCCGGCCGCCATGACGCCATTATCGCCCGTGCGTTTGTCAACCAGCGTCACGACCTGCGTTCCTGCCGGCAGGATGAGATTTGGTTTTATGACGGGATTTGTCATTGGCTACTTCATTCGAAATACTTCGCCACGCGGGACGAAGGGGAGATGATGCGATTGCGGCATCAGGAACGCGTGCTCTCGACGGATATGAAGCCGGTCGCAAAACCCATCGGTGATGATCAGGAGTGGACCGTCTTTCGGAAAATCGGGCGCACGCTCCAAAAGGTCAACACCTGGCTGTAAGATGGTGCCCCCGCGGCCCCGCACCTTCACTCGCCCGGCGATATCCTCGGGCGAAACGTAGCCCTCATCGTAGGTGACCGCGTCGCAGAATACCAGGCGGACCGCGGGAACATCTCGGGCGATGCTGTAACTCGCGATAGCGCCCAGCGCTTTCGCAAGCATTGCTGGCTCCATGGAGCCGGACGTATCCAACAAAACGCCGAAGGTGCGGCCCAAAACACTGTCGGGCGGCGGGACCCAACGAGGGCGCGGGATATCCGGCGTGGAGCTCTGCCGCCGGCTTGGCCGCGCGTAGGACCGGTGCTTCTCAACGGGAGGGAAGAAGCGATCAAACCAGTGCGCCAGCTCCACGTCCCACGGAATTGGCGGCTGCGATAAAGCGCGGATCTCTTCGATGAGCCCGGCCGGCAGCAAACCCCGACCACAGTAGTACTCGAGACCCTGGCCCAGGCAGCTCCGGTAGAAGTCGTCCAGTGTGGCGGCATCGCCACCGGTCCGAAAACCGCGGCCATCAAGCATATCTCCGATACCAACGCCACGAAAGGTGCAGAGCCTTCGACAGCGGCGCAGGTCGCATACGATCCGATCGTAAATCGCTTCGGCGGATTCGCCCTTGAGCTCAGGATCATAGAGAACGCCGAGTTTTGGCAGCACTCCCACGCCCATCTCGACCAGCCAGCCGTTGATCACGTAATCGCAGGCGACATTCCAGAGAAAATGGTCCCGGCCCTGCCGGCGCCCTGCGTGTCGAAGCCCGACGTGCAGCAGCTCGTGAGCCATTACGAACCGGCATTCCAGTT
>DASRZA010000476.1:0-16292 GCA_035686845.1 Armatimonadota bacterium
AAGCCCATGCTCATAGGCCTCCGTGTCGAACAGGATGCCCTTGAGGTGGCCCTGTCGGCTCAGGCGGGCGGCCATGGCAGCGTTGTGAGTGATGGCGGAGAAATCGTCGAACCAGTCCACATCGCCCGGAGAGGTATTGAACCGGAGAAAGTTGTCAGTAAACCGCCGCCACCGGACGGCCTTCAGGTCCGCAAGAGCAGGCTGGAGCGACTCCCACGGAATCGGAGTCGCAGAGAATCCGGTCCACTCCAGGACCTGGTTGGCGCCGTGCGCGTCCCGGTAATGAGCGTTCAACACCACCCCGTCAAACGGCGCCTGTTCCATTTGATGGACATTCTGGCGAACCTGCGCCGTGTCCGGCTCGTCCCACCCGAACTCGATCAGCTTCTTGTCGCTATGGGATGACGCGAGGGCCGGGATTGAGGTCGTCACGAAGAGCGCCGCCATAAACCCGAAGACCGTCGGATAGGATCCCAACCGGGGAGAACGCCTGGTTCTGCCGCCGGCGACACGATCGGATGAACGGAAAGGGTTCGCTTCGATCATGGCGCCGGGTACCGGAAGTAGGCTTCCTTCGCTGACCGTTTCATACCAGGCTCACCACCATTGAAATGGCCTGCGGGGCCGGCGCTGTAGACCACAAATCCATGCGGCTCTCGCCGGTACAGCAGCGGTTTCTGGGTGAATGGGTCAAGTGGAAGGTTCGGCGCCGCCTGATCAAGTCGGTTGGGATAGGAGCCATGCCGGGCACGGTAGGCGAGAACGGCGGCGCCGGCCATTATCACCCGTTCGCGGGCGTGCGCGTAGTATTCTTTATCAGCGGCTTGTCCCAGCGCAGGAATCATGATGGCGGCGAAGAGGTTCTCCGGATTGAAGAGGTACGCATTTCCGTCCGATGAATGCGTGGCTTTTGCTATCACTCGCTCGTAGGCGGCGCGCTGCTGCGATTCCGGGAGCGAGGTCGTTTCGATGAGCAATCGCTGGTAATGCAGCGTTTTCGCGAGCATTGCGTCTATCAATTCATATCCAGTGGCAGAGCCCAAACGTGAGAGTAGCGCGGGATCGGGTGCCTCTCCCGATTGAGTTGCCATCACCGTGGGGCCCTGATGATGCGTCAAATGCGCCGTTCCGGTGTCCAACACTACCTCGCCACCCAGCGCTCGGCGAAGATTGATAGTCGGCCGGTGATTGGCGATCGCGGTTTGCACCTCATCCGCGATGGCCGGGTTCGGACCACTCATTTGCAGGATTTGCTCCATTCCCGAAAGAGTAATCGCGTCACAGGCGATGTCGACGAGGTATCCGATCAGAATCGGATCCTGTCCGGCGTGATCCGCTACCCGGAACCCAAGCTCATCGATCGCAATCGCGGCCCGGTAATGCCCCTCCTTCGCCATAAGATAACTCCTGGCCCGGAGGAAGCGTACCGCCTCGCGCATCGGCGCGTACTCGGGCAGCATCAGGTCGACGCCCTTCGCCCAGTCGCGCACAAAGACGCATTTCGGCTTGCGGGCCGCTCGGTCTACCAGGTCCATAATGTCGGATCGGCGCTTGAGGATCTGGGACACGACGGAATCCTCGGCGGGCGTCGATCGCCCGTTTTGGCCGAGATCAGAGATCGCGGCGTCATCTTCTGGGCTCACCGGCTTCTTTTTCAGGAGCGCGGTGAGTTTCTCGTAATCCGGCGCTGCGTTGAGGGATATGGGAGGCAGAGGAGGCTGAAGTTCCGCCGGTGTCGTTGGCGCTCCGTCTCGATGCAGGATACGCTGTTCAGCGGCCAACACGGCGGGGCCCTGTCGTGCGACCTTTAGCGCTCTCTGTCCGAGGATAAAAATGAATACTGCGCCCGCGGCGAAAATGAGAGTTATAACAACACCGATAAAAATCAGAATCCGCCAGAACCATTTCATTGTGAATCCCGCCCCCCGCCGCCACACCGAAAGGCGGCGGCTCCTGACAAGCGATTTTGTTATCCCGGTAGAACGCTCCGCTCCGCGACCAGCGACTGCAAACGTACGCCGCGGGCGCTTTCTGCCTGCATGCGCCGTGCGAATACACTTCACCACGAGAAAGGCGGTGTTAAGCTGGCGTCCTCAGTCCGGGAAACGAAAGTAGGCTTCCCGCGGCCCCCGTTTTACGCCGAGCTTTGAGGCATCAAAATGGCCCGTCGGTCCGGCGCTGTACACCACAAATCCACCGGGCTCACGGCAATATAATAACGGCTTCTGCGTGAATGGGTCAGGTGGAAGATTGGGAGCGGCCTGATCGAGGCGTATGGGATAGACCCCGTGGCGGGCGCGGTAAGCCAGCGCCTCCGCGCCGGCCATGACAACACGTTCATCGGCGTACGCTTCGAACTGCTTATCGGCGGCTTGCGTCATTATAGGTAGTAAGATGGCCGCCAGGCTGCTCCGATCGAGGTACTTCGGGTATTGATCGGACAGATGCGTAGTTGCCGCCATCACTCGATTAAAAGCGGCTCGGCGCTGAGACTCGGGGAGCGAGGTCGTTTCCAGGAGCAGCCGCTGGTAATGCAGCGAAATCGCGAGCATCCCATCTATGTATCCATTCTGACGGCCGGTTTTCCAGTTGGCGAATAGCGCGGGGCTTGGAACGTCGCCGGATTGCTTCCGAACCTGCGCCGCGTGCGGCAGCTGATCGCGCGTGTAGTTCGCTGCGCTGATAGACATCACGACCTCGCCGCCGGTTGCACGCCGCAGATTGATTGACGGTCTATAATTCGCGATCGTCGTTCGAACGTCGTCAGCAACCGCGGCGTTGGGTCCGCTCAACTGCAGGATTTCATCCATGCCACTAAGGGCAATCTTATCGCAGACGATATCGACAAGATAGCTTATCAGAATAGGCTCGCGGCCGACCTGGTCCGCCACCCGGAATGCGAGCGCGTCGGTCGAAATGGCTTCCCGATAATGACCCGCTTCCGCCAGCATATAGCTCCTGGCCCGGAGCAAAGTGGCAGCCTCCCGCATCGTTTTGTAATCGGACAGGTTCAACTTAATTCCCTGGGACCAGTCGCGAGTGAAGACACACTGCGGCTTTCGCGCCGCCCGGTAAACCAGGGTCATAACATCAGATCGACGATCGAGGAGCCGGGATAATGCGGCGTTCTGCGCCGGCGTTGATCGCCCGAATTGCCCGACAACCGAGATCTCGGATTCTTCTGCGGGCGTCAAGGGTTTTTTGCGGAGGAGCGCCTTGAACTGCTTGTAGTCGAGCGCGGCGTTAAGAGCGGCCGGTGGTAAAGGCCGCTGCATTTCCGCAGCCGTGGTCGGCGCTCCCTCGCTGTGCAGGGCACGAAGCTCCGCCGCCAGTTGATTCGGTCCCTGCTTGGCGGCCATGAAAAACTGTGAAAGGAAAAAGACGCCGAGCCCGACCACCATCGCAATCAAAACTCCTGCGATAATGCTGATAAAGACCAGTACCCGCCCAAGCAATTTCATTCTATGCCTTTCCGCTTCGCTGCGTCGCCGCAGCGGCGCATGGGCTATTCTTTCTCTATCGTGCTAAACTCTCCTTTACCTCTTGATGCTTGGTGGGGCGCCGACGGCCGGTTACCCTCATCCGCCCGATTATCTCACCGGCTGCTCCCGCGTCAGACAATGAATTGTTCCTAGTCCCCAGACGAGATCCACCGCGTGAATGCCAACTACGGGTCTATCGGGAAAAAGATCGGCTAAGATTCCGAGCGCCACCCGGTCATTGGGATTGTTAAAGGTCGGGACGAGAACCGCCGCGTTGGCGATGTAGAAGTTGGCGTAGCTTGCCGGAAGGCGCTGTCCCTTAAAGAAGAGGGGCGCCGGCATCGGGATTGGGATCACCTCCAGTCGGGCGCCGTCCTCCAGCCGAACGCCCTCCAGCCGTTCCCGATTCTCCTGCAGCGGACGATAGTTGGCGTCGCCCGCATCCGATTCCTGACAGAGAACGACGCGTGCCGGGCCCGTAAACCGGCAGAGGTCGTCAACATGCCCGTGGGTGTCATCCCCGGCGATTCCCCGGCCCAGCCAGATTACCTGCCCTGTTCCGAGCGCCGACCGGAACACGTTCTCAAAGTCGCCGCGCGTAAATCCAGGGTTGCGAACCTGGATCTGCGGGTCTAACAGACACTCCTCGGTCGTGATAAGCGCGCCCCGGTCATTCACGTCGATGCTTCCGCCCTCCAGAACGACCGGTTTTCCGTTCCATTCGACCGGGAGCAGAGGAATATCGAGCGCCGTAGCGATCGCTTCGGGAAGACGGTCGTCCCGCTGCCAATCGGAGTACTTCGCCCAGGCGTTGAAACGAAACCGGGCGGCGGCGATCTGCGGCGCCCCGGAGGAGTCGGCGCCGGTTAGGAATAGGGGTCCGGAATCGCGGAGCCAGCCCCGGTTGGTAGGAATCCGGAAAAACTCGACGCGTGACTCGTCCACGCCGGCCGGTATTAATGTCTGCCGCGCCCGGGCCTCGTGCTCCGGCGATTCGACCACGATACGAAGGATTTCGCCGGGCGCGATTTTCCGGGCGATCTCGGCGTACGCCCACCGGACCGCGCCCATCTTGCCCGGCCAGTCGGTTCGTTCATGCGGCCAGCCGATCCAGGTCGCCTCGTGCCGCTCCCACTCCGCCGGCAGATGGCATTTGCAGAGCAAGGGCCCCGTCCTCACTATTGAGGCTCGTCGATGAAGCGCCGACCCATGCCGGCGTAGGCGTCAATCCGGCGGTCCCGTAAAAACGGCCAGTTCCGCCTGACATCCTCGATGCGGCGCAGATCGACTTCGCCCACCAGGATTTCCTCACGGTCTTGCGGCGCTTCAGCAATCACCTTCCCAAATGGATCGCACAGAAAGGACGAGCCCCAGAATTGGATGCCAGGCTCATCCACGGCCGGCTTCTCATGCCCCACCCGGTTCACCGCCGCCACGTAGACGCCATTCGCAATAGCGTGGCCGCGCTGCACCGTTCGCCAGGCGTCGCGCTGTTCCTCGCCAAACGCCTCCTTCTCCTCCGGATGCCAGCCGATGGAGGTGGGATAGAACAGGATACTGGCGCCCTGCAGCGCGGTGAGCCGGGCGGCTTCGGGATACCACTGGTCCCAGCAGATTAGCGTACCGATGCGTCCCACGCCTACGTCGAACGCACAAAACCCGAGGTCGCCTGGCGTAAAATAGTACTTCTCGTAGTAGCCGGGGTCATCGGGAATGTGCATCTTGCGATAATGGCCGGCTACCTCTCCTTTCGCGTCGATCACGGCCAGGCTGTTGTGATAAACCCCCGCTGCCCGCCGCTCAAAGATTGGCGCGACAATGACGACCTGCGCTTTGCGGGCGAATTCGGCAAGGGCGAGACTGGTTGGACCCGGAACCAACTCGGCGAGATCGAACGCCGCCGGATCTTCCCGCTGGCAAAAGTATTGCGAAGCGAACAACTCCGGGAGACAGATGACCTGCGCGCCCCGCCGCGCCGCTTCGTCCAACAACTCCAGAGCGTGCGCCCTGTTCGCGGCCGGTTCCGGCGCCATCGCCATCTGAATCAGGCCAACCCGGTATGTTTCGCTCACGTCCATGATCTCAGGCTACACCCCGAAAGCGGATGAATCAACCTGCGAACGGACGGAGGACGGAGGACGGAGGACGGGGGACGGAGGCGTGTGAGTGTGTGAGAGGGTGAGTGTGTGGGAGGGTGAGTGTGTGAGAGGGTGTCACGGTGGGTTAGCGCGATGGGCTCAGTCCAAAGGGAAACCGGGGCGAAGCGCAAAAGTTAGAGCGGTGAGTATAGAGGTGTCGCCGAGAGCGCGGAGAAAGGGGAAACGAGTTTGCGATACAGGGCTGCAGAGGCGGAACGATGAGCGACTGGAATGGAAAAGAGTTTAGCGATGAGACATTCGATGGGAAGGATCTAACCGGCGTCGAAATGGAGCGCTGCCGGTTCGTGCGCTGCAGGTTCCGGAGCGCCCGGCTCGTTGAAGTACGGACGATCTCATGCCAGTTTGAGGAGTGTGATTTCAGCCTGGCCCGGATGAACTGCTCCGAGCATCGATCCTCGTCCTTTGTCAGCGGTGTCTTCCACCGGGCCAACCTCTTCATGGCCCGGTTCGAAGAGTGTAAGATGATCGGCGCCCGGTTCACGGAGGCGGATCTTTCGGGCCTGACCATCGCCGGAGGTGATTGGTCGTGGGTGAACCTCCGGTTCCAGGATCTGGAGAAACGGGACCTGCGAGGTGTGCGCCTCAGGAGCGCTGACCTCTACGAATGCAAGCTGGCCGGCGCCGATCTGCGAGATTGCGACCTCAGCGGCGCCAATCTGGATCACGCGGCTCTGGATGGCGCCGATCTTCGCGGCGCCGATCTCGAAGGCGTAGACCTTCAGGGCCTCGACCTCAAAAACGTCCGGATCGACGTCGGGCAGGCGATTCTGCTGGCCCGCGCCCACGGCGCGATTATAGAATAGATTTCCCGCCTCGGCGCGCCCCCTTCCACAGGCGCGGCGTCAACGCACGGGCGGGATGGGGTCCGGCTCGAGGGTGACGGTTGTGTCCGGCGCGGTCAGCGTGACACGACGTTTTAGCAAAGGGCGGTCGCCAACGCTAATCTGAATCGTTATGTCGCCCGGAAGGAGGTGCCGGAATTCAGCGGCGCCGGTCAGATCGGTCTGCTCGCTGCTTTCCTCGGGAACCGGCTCCCATCGTCCTTTCGCGCCACCAATTTGAAGGTCCAGCCCGACAGTCGCGTGCGGGAGCGGTTTTCCCGCGGCATCCAGAACCAGGCAGTGGAGTTTGAGGCCGGGCGCCAGCCGCAGGACCACCGGCGCCGTTGGCCAGCGGGTCATCTCTACTGAAGCCACTCCGAACGCATTGCTCCACGCTCCGAACTCGATCAAATCTCCTGGTACCGGCGCCGCTGCCGCAAGCCATTCGACTTTCAGGGGCAGACCGTCGGCAGAACCGAAGCTGCTGATGACACTGCCCTGTGGCGCGTGCAACCATACGCGAACTGGAACATCCTTCAAGGGGCGGCCATCCGCCCCCTCCACCAGAATTCTAGCATCCGGGCGTGGACGGACCGTGATTACGAGCGGCTTTGTTTGCGTCTCTATCACGTCGATTGGATATTCCTTTGGCACGTACTTCGATTGATCAAACACCAGGCGGTAGTGACCTGACTTCGGCGCCGACAGCGAGAAGGTTCCGTCGGCGGCAGTGGCGCCTGCATCCAATGGATAATAGTCGGCGCCGTGGTACAGTCGTACACCACAGTTTGCGAGCGGACTGCCCGTTGGATCCTCTCGGACCCGGCCGGCGATCCTGATCGGCGCTGGAGCAGGATAACGCTCCAGTGCTGAGAGACCGAAGACCGCTTCTCGATCCTCGATGGCGCCCTCCCCCCGAGGCTGCATTGGTGTGAGGCCCCTCAAGGTTGGCTGAGCCTCTTGAAGGCCAAACGCGTACAGCGGTGGTTCAGACGAAAAGGGCCGGGGCACGAGATGCAGCGTGATCCTGACTCCGGCGGCCGATCCGCTCGATTCACCTCGCATACTTAGAGTCTTCGCATTCGGAATTGTCGGGTGGGGCACCGTCGCGGACGGAATTGTTACGTAATTAGGAGGCCCCGTTTGACTGTTAAACAGACGGACCTGCACGCCATATCTACCGGAGAAGAGCGAGGGGATATCAAAATGGCCGGTTTCTCCCGAAGCGCCCCAGGCCCAGCCCTGAAGAAACCGGAAGGGCAGCTCGCGCGACATTCCCGTTACCCGAATTTCTGCGTCGCGTACCGGTTCACCATCCTGATCCAACACCGTGCCGGTCAGGCGCGGCGCAGGATGAAGGCGAATCGTGATCGGCGCATCCGGCCAGCGATCCAGAATCAGCTGTGCCGTGCCAAAAAGCGCGCTGCGAACCGAAATCCCCACCCGCGCCGGAATCTGGCGATAGAAGAACTGCGGGGTATTAATTTCCATGACTCCGCGGTTGGCATGGAACAAGCTCCAAATGCCCGCCGTGATGGGCATCCCATCCTCGTCGCGAGGCGCGGGCTGATTGGGCGCCCAAACAACCCATACCTGTACCATGCCTCGACGAACCGGCTTCCCCGCGGCGTCGTATACTTCCAAATGCATCGCGGGAACCGTATCCCATGGACCATAAGAGTCACCGGGGAGCGCTGAGCGCCGAAATCGCTCGCTCAGCAGCAGCGTGAAACCCATGACCCCATGGGCCGGCGCTGAAAGTGTGTGGAATGCTTCCAATGGCGCCCTGCCGACAGACGCCGCGATACGATACCGCCCCGGTGATGGAAGACGTAGAACGAATGAGCCATTAACCAGCGTCTGCGTTTCAATCAGCGATTCGCTGGTTTTGCCGGCTGCGCGGTACGCTGTGACCATGACACCGGCCGCCGGCTTCCGCGACTCCGACCATCGGACCACGCCCGAAACAACAATAGCATGCTGCGCGTGGACGCGGGAAATGGCGCCTGGGCAGAAGAAACAGACCAGCAGAAGCGGCAGCGCATAACGGACGGTTCGACGTATCATTCGTTTGCCTCTGAATCTCGTTCAGGTGCCCGGGCGCTCCCGTAAATCACCTACGCTAATATCGCGCCGGGGCGTTCTGATGGTAGGCGGCGCTCACGAAGACCTGCCAGATGATTTCTCGCACCGGCGCCAGGATCAGGATGATAAACAGGCAAGCGCCGATCCCGTCGAGAAGCCCGAGCAGGTTGAAGAGCGACAGCAGTAGACCCAGCGCAACCGTAATCAGGACGGCGGGGAACAGTAGCTCTATCCGGATCAGGGCAAATACCCGTTCCGACCGCGCCATGGCACGCGGCAGCTCTGTATAGCCGGCGGCGATGGCGCAGGGTATGAGCGCGGACATACAGACCCAGAATGCAGCCGCAAAGGTTCCGAAGAGCGCGTAGATCACCAGCCACGAGCAGATGATGCCTGCGATGATGTCGAGTACACCGAAGAAAATCCCGGTCATCCAGTGCTGCGCGCCCTTCTGCAGCGCCTCGCCAAGCGTCCACGATTCCCCTCGCAAGGTCGCGAAGACGGCATACCCGGTCGCGATTCGGCCGGTTGGCGCCAAAAGGCTCGTTAGCAGCAGTGAATTCCACACCGCGTCGATCGACCCCCCGAGCGCGTAGAAGAAGAGTGAGAGGAGCGCCGGAAGCATACAGCAGAGCGGAATTAGCGCCAGTTTCGGCGTCCGCCGCAGCAAATTCCACGCCATCTTCGCGATTTCAAGGCATTGATAGAGTTCGTGCATCCTAATCCTTACGCCCCCGCATCTGCGAGAGTGAATTCAGCGTTTGTAATGCGTTACCCCTCCCGTGGTTTCCAACTCGCCCGGTTGTCGTGTCCCTCGCCAAAGGCGGAGGACTGCGTGTGGCTGAAGGGGTCCGGCCCCACCGTTTGATGCTTGCTGCACAGGCGCGGGGGCCTGCGCCACTACAATGCCTCGTGGTGGTTCTCCGGCTGCAGACCCGGATAAATCCGACCGTGGGATCGAGCCCTATGTTCCCGCGTCTGCAGACCCGGATCTTCCGGGCTCTTCGCGCCAAACCGTTCAAACGTACCGAGTCGAGGGTTGAAAACCACCGTCCCACCATCTCACACACTCACCCACTCACACACTTACACGCTCACACGCTCACATACTCACATACTCACACACTCACACACTCACACGCTCACACACTCACACACTCACACACTCACATACTCACACACTCACATACTCACACACTCACACACGTGCAGGGTGGCCGCTCGACTCGGATTGCTGCGCCGCCAGCGCAAGAATGGTGGCGCGGCTGGCGGCGTCGATGCCGGCCAGCGGCGGGGTCCTGGCTTTGATGCTCGTTATGAATCCCGCCAGGCTTTCCAACGATCCGGGGAAGCCGTCGAACCGGTAATCGACCGGCCGGTCCGGGGACGCGAGTTTGAAATCGCTGCTCCCGCGATGCCAGAGTTCCACCCGGCCGGTGATGATGTCGGCGGCAATCCGGCCGCGGTCCCCAACAATCTCGACGGGAATCAGGTTCTCCGCCGGCGCGAAGACACAGATGCCGAGGTTCACCTGAGCGCCGGCCTCGTAACTCAGGGTAGTCCAGAGATGGTCGGTGATTTCGGGGCCGAGCACCCGGCCGCCAACGCTGAAGATCAGGGCCGGGCCGCCGCCAACGAGCCAATCGAGCAGATCCAGGTAATGAACCGCCAGCTCCAGGTAGATGCCACCCGACGATTCCTGATCTGCCCGCCATCCTTTCGGACCGCCCCAATCCCGCCAGATCAGGCATCGCGCCATGCGAGGCGTGCCCACCACGCCTTGCTCAATCAGTTCCCGCAGTCGCGCCGATACGTCGGCGTATCGCAGCTCCAACCCCACCTGGAACACCCGGTTAGCCCGCCGGGCCGCTTCCGCGACGCGTTCACAGCCCTCTCGGGTGAAACTGAGCGGCTTTTCGCACAGCACGTGCTTCCCAGCTTCCAGCGCTTCAAGAGTGATCGCTTCATGCGTGGCGTTTGGCGTGCAGACGATCACCGCGTCCAGATCCGGGTCCTTGAGCAGTTCCCGGTAATCCGTGTAGAGCCGCGGATGATGGGCGCCGGCGGCGGCGCGCCCGGCGTCAAGCCGGCCCTCACTGCGGCTGGCAAGCGCCGCAATCTGCGCCTCCGGCAGTCTGAGCAGATTCGGAATATGCACCGTCCGCGCCCACTCTCCCAACCCGATCAACCCGAAACGAACCATGTTCCCCTCCCTGGCGCTGAAGCGCCGGGCTAGACTCGGTCGTCCCCCACCCGCCAATGAATTGGCAGTCTGTATTGGCGAAATCCCTCCGGGATTATCTATTCTACGAATCGCATGCGCCCCGCGCCTCGCGTCCTCTCCTCCGTCCTCCGTCCTTAGAGCCCGAGGGATTTCACAGCCGCCGCGACGTCGGCGTCGGTTTTAACGGCGTGAGGCAGCATCCGGATCTGCCACTGTTCGGTGAGCTCTCCATACGCGCCCGGTGGCAGGCTGAAGAGTGGGCTGAGGACCTCCATCTCCAGGTAAGGCAGGTCGTGGTCCACGTAAATCTCTGCGTTGGATCCGTTGTCCGGATAGGCGGCGCCCGGAGTGAGCGTCGGGATGCGCTTAATATAGGCTAACTTGCCCCTGAAATAGGCCATCCAACCGGCGCTGTCGTCTATCCCAAGCTTGCCAACCTTGCGATCGGGTCGCATGATTAGCAGGCCGTTGGCCGCGTGCCACTGCGTTTCAAAGCCCGCCGTTGGGTTGGGGAAGGTGTAGACGCCGCCGGCAAAATGCGATTTCGGATTAATCGGGACCGCGACAACGCAGGACGTAGGCGCCTGCGTGACGCCCCAGACGCCCCACTGCTGCGGCTTGGCGGCGATGTTGTACATCCGCTGCTGCACGGTGAGGTCACCCGTAACCGGATCCATCGTAATATCACGAGTGAAGATCAACCCGCTTTCAAGGCTCGCCGCGCCCGTAACCCGTACCGTTGGCGCCGTCTGGCCCTGCAGAATCTCCACCGTCGCGTGTCCGAAGTCAAGATATGGATCGGGTGGAAATCCCCAGACGCTCTGCGGCGAGTTCCAGTCCTTGAATCCGCCATAATTGTGCCAGATTTTGGTGATCGGGTAGAGCTTCCCCTCTTCCGCCCGGTTCACGAAAATAGCGTTCTCGCCATTCACCGAATAGTCCATGATACGGCCGCCTATATCGGGAACGATTACCGCCTGAGTTTTCCCATTGCTGATCCGGTAGCAGCCCTGCCAGCCATCATAGTTGACCTGTGAAACGGTGACAACCGGGCCGTGGCTCGGTTTCGCCTTACGGGCCAGGACCGGCGACGCAGCGAAGCTCAGGATCAGGAAGAGATAGACGGCGGTTCGTGAGAGTAAAGAGTTTTTCATGGTTTTGTAACCGGTGGCTGAAGGTCACGCATGGAAGTGATTGCCGCGCAGTACGCGGCGAGTTGTAAGATTCCAGAGGGCGGCAGCGCGCCCACGTCGTAACCGGGCAGTTTAACGGCGGCGTCGCCCGGCTTCCAGCGCGCGTCGATCCAGCGATTCCGCGGTCCCGACGGGATCGCCATGCCGGGCGTGGGAGCGGCGAACCAGGTAACGTCATCTTTCGCGGCGTCCGCCGCCTGCTGCACGTCAGATGGAATCCCCACGTAGGCGAGGGCCAACACGGCGTCGTCCGGCTGCAGCGACGCGTCAGTCACTGGCTCGTTGAGCGGTTCTAAGTAATGGGGATCCTGCGGGCCGCCGATTTCCGATTCAACCATGTGAGCGATAATGAAAACGCGCGCATGATGCCCGGAGGCGCGCGCCGCCTGCAGATCTTCCGCGGCGCCTTCAAATGTGGGAACGCTCTTCTCCAGCCCGTGCACGGCATTCAATAAGAAGCCAGTATACTCGTGCGAAAGCCGGCCGGCCGGAATCGCCGGAATCTTGAGGAGTGGGTCAAACGGTTTACCAATCCGGGGAGCGTTCCGTTCTTTGGAACCCGCCACCCAGATACTCTGCCAGACGGTGGGAGTTTTGTGACGGCGGGTGAAGGCCGCAATCAATTCGCCCGTGAAATCCCACAGATTCACGGCGTTCCCGAGCGCAGGCAGTCCACATCGGGAATCTTGGATTCCAGAAGCCATCGGACTACTGCCGCGACCGCTTGTCAGCACGCCCTGAAACGGAACACGATCCGCCGGCGGCGCGGACGCAGGACCAATTCCCAGCACGGTGAATCCGTGCGCCCCCAGACTCTGCAGCCAGGACCGATCAGCGGCAAACTCCTCAGCACTCTTCCAGCCATAAACCACAACACTATGCGCGGGGCCGCTGTTCGGCCGGTTCAAACCCTGCGCCATCATCAGACCGCCGGCC
The DNA here is from genome assembly GCA_035686845.1 of Armatimonadota bacterium. Classification (GTDB taxonomy): domain Bacteria; phylum Armatimonadota; class DASRZA01; order DASRZA01; family DASRZA01; genus DASRZA01. The sequence continues at coordinate 12,901 of DASRZA010000476.1, forward strand.
CGGCCCACCGCCTCCGACACAAGTCCCGGATCCCCGGCGAAATAGAGCTTCCCGCCCTGGTTAATCGCGTCCGCCGCTCTGTCCGCCATCGTCACGGCGAGCGGTGTTTCTGTCCGGCACTCCCGGATGATCGCCTCAACCTGCCTGAAATAGCGAAGTGTATCCGAACGAGCGCGCCGCCGCACAGCGGGTGGAGGAGGGGTTGGAGTTATGAGCATAGATAATCTTTCAGCAGCCAGAGAGCGGCGCCGGCGCCGGCCGCCGGTATCGGTTTCGGCGGTCGAGGCGGAATCCCTGCAGAAAAAGCGCGGCGAGAGCGCGGATGAAGGACGAAGGACCAAGGACGGAGGACGGAGGAACCGGTGAGGGGCGCGGGCGCGGGGTCGTCGGTATGACCAGTGGCTGTGGTATAATCTGCATATCATCATCGCGAGAGGTCAACTGCCATGACAACAAGAACGCTGCCGCGGTCTGCGGCGCCGCCAGAATCTCTCCTGCCGCTCGAAAACGGCGACTCTCTCACCCGTGAGGAGTTTGAGCGGCGCTACACGGCTATGCCACACCTCAAGAAGGCTGAACTTCTAAGGGGAGTGGTCTATTTGCAGCCGCGCGTCCGACTCAAGCATCATGGCGAACCGCACGCGATGCTCGTCGGCTGCATCGGTACATACAGGCTGATGACTCCTGGGCTTCTTGCCGGAGATAATACAACGGTGCGGCTCGGCCCGGAAGATGAGCCGCAGCCGGATGTTTTGTTGATGATTCCGAGCGAGCGGGGAGGACAGGCATCCATTGGTCCTGAAGATTATGTAGAGGGCGCTCCGGAGTTGGCAGCGGAGGTGGCCGCAAGCAGCGCCAGCTACGATTTGCACGTCAAGCTGCAGGTCTACCGCGAGCGCGGAATACGAGAGTATATTGTGTGGCGGATATACGATGGCGCGATCGATTGGTTCACGCTGCGCGGGGACAGTTACGAACCACTGCAGCCGGGGAGCGACGGGATTTTGCGCAGCGAGGTATTCCCCGGTCTCTGGCTCGATCCCGCGGCGCTCATTGCGGGCGATGGTCCCCGGCTCATGGCCGTCCTTCAGCAGGGAATCGGCTCGCCGGAACACGCAGCCTTTGTGGAACGCCTTCGTCGGTGATAATTAGCGATATTGGATGCGAGTGAGCTCCTCGGTAAGGGGCTCTTCCCCTTCCCTCTTTGCTCCCATCCCTTCTTCCCCGTGGTTGGTCTCAGAACGCGGCGGGTGGGACATCATCGGGCCTTCCGACGAAGACGGGGCGTTCGGAGGGTAGAATGAGGAGTGAGAACGCCATGAGGAGCTGAAACGATGTCGGACGAGAGGGAACCGGGCGCGGTGACATTAGAGCGCAGCGAGCTTAGCAGCAAACTGGAGCGGATCCGGGCGCTGCTGGCGGTTGAAGATCTGGATGCGGCGCTGTTAACCCGGCCCGAGAATTTCGCCTGGATTACCGGCGGCCGTGAACAAGGGCCCGGCGGATCGAGTGGTCTCGATCCTGCCGGCGTGTTAATAACAGCGGACCGCGCCATTATCATCACCTCGGGTGGGGCTGCGCCCTATCTGCCGAACGCGATAGGGCTGGATCAGATAGAGTATCCCTGGAGCGAGAGCACACTCTACCATACCGCTTTGAACGCTCTACACCGGGGCGCTCAGATTGGCGCCGATAACCCGCTGCCGGTTACACATGATATTGAAGAGCAAATCGAAAACCTTCGGGCGGATCTCACCGTGGAGGAGCAGGATCGGTTTCGCTCGCTCTATTCCGACGCGAGGCTTATTCTCGATGAAGTCTGCGGATTGATCAGGTCCGGGAAGACCGAGCGCTCGATTGCTGCGCGCTGCGCCGGGTTCTTCCTTTCCGCCGGCATCGCCCTGGAGCATGCGTTTGTGGCGGCGGATGATCGGGACCAGGTCCCCTATCCGATTCCGTCGCCGCAGCCGGTTGTCGATCGGGTGCGGCTATCGGTCGCCGTGCGCCGGGCCGGCCTTGTGGCGTCTTTCACCCGGCTCGTCTGCTTTGGGACCCTGTCTGAACTGGTCGCCCGGCGCCAGCAGGCGGCGATAGAGGTCACGGAAGCTCTTATTGGCGCCACCCGGCCCGGGGCAATCCTCGGTGAGGTTGTCCGGTCTGGGATCGACGCCTGCGGGCGCACCGGTTTTCCCGACGCCTGGCGGCGGCGTAATCTCGGCGGTCCCACGGGGTACCGCTGGCGCGAAGCGATCTCGCTGCCCGGTAGTTCCACCGTCATTGTTCCGGGCCATGCCTTCGTCTGCGGCGCCTTCATCGAAGGCGCCGTCTGTGAAGAAACGATCCTTGTCACGAATAATGGCCCGGAACGACTTTGAACCAACCTAACTCTCCGCTTCTGCGTGAGCGTCGTGAACCGCCTGGGCGTCAAGTTGGAAGGCGCGGCGCAGCGCCGGGTAGAGCTCCCGGTAGACGGTATAATAACCTTCGTAGAGGGGTATTCGCTCCGGGTCGGGCTCGGTGGTGGTGGTGACGTGGATCACTTCATCGCACGCTTGCTCCACACTGGCGTAGACGCCCGATCCCACGCCGGCTAATAGCGCCACGCCGAGCGCCGGGCCTTCGTCCACATTGATGGTGGAATGGGCGCAGCCAGTCACGTCCGCCTGGATCTGCCGCCAGAGCCGGCTCCGCGCCCCGCCGCCGGAGGCGCGGACCTCTTCGGTGGGCACACCCATCTCGCGAAAAATCTCGAATGAGTCCCGGAGACCGTATGCGACTCCTTCCATCACGGCCCGGATCAGATGGCTGCGTTCGTGACGGAGGCCGAGGCCAAAAAAGACGCCGCGGGCGTCCGGATCCGCATACGGTGTGCGCTCACCGGTGAGATACGGAAGGAAGATGAGACCTTCGGAACCGGCCGGCGCCTGGCCCGCTTCCTGCGACATCAGATCGTACGGGTCTTTGCCCATCGCTGTGGCGACCACTCGCTCGGGCTGAGCGATGGTGTCACGCAGCCACCGGAGCGATCCGCCTGCCGAGAGCATAACTCCCATCACGTGCCACTTACGAGGAACAGCATGACAGAAGGTATGCACCCGCAAGCCAGGGTCCAGCAGCGGCTCGTCGGAGAAAGCGAAGACCACTCCGGAGGTCCCCACAGTGGAGCTTACGGCGCCGGAGCGGACAATACCATTCCCAACAGCGCCTGCAGCCTGGTCTCCACCGCCTCCAACGACCGGCGTTCCGGCCCGCAATCCTGTCCGGGCCGCCGCCGCGTCGGTGATCTGGCCGGTCACTTCATAGGATTCATAGGCGCTTGGCAGCCACTCTCGGGGGATCTGTAGGGCGCTTAAGATCGGCTCAGCCCATTTTCGTTCACGCACGTTGAAGAG
>DASRZA010000477.1:0-14369 GCA_035686845.1 Armatimonadota bacterium
GCCTGGAATCTTGTTCTCACGCTTGGTCCCAAAGACACTATCACCGGCATCATCATGCGTATGGGAGGGACCCCGCCGCCGGATATTCCAGTTCCCGATCGGAATACCGTGCCGATGAGGCTCCCGTGTCGCGGGGAGTGGTACGTGACGGCAGGGGGTGCGACGGCCGCTCTGAATCATCACGTTATGGAGAGAAATCAACGCCGCGCCGTTGATATTCTCATCCGCGACCGGAATGGACGGTCTTTTCGCGGAGATGGGACGCGCTGCGACGATTACTTCGATTATGGCAAGGAAGTGCTTGCCCCTGCCGATGGGACTGTGGTAACCGTGATCGATGGCGTTCCGGACAACGTTCCCGGTTCCGTCAATCCGTACTCCACTGTTGGCAATTGCGTCATCATTAAACTCGCCGAGTATCAGTACTTCGTGCTCGCTCACATGAAGCCCTACTCGATCGTCGTAAAGGTGGGGGATAACGTTCGTCCCGGGCAGCTTATCGGACTATGTGGTAATAGTGGTGAGTCCACGGAGCCTCACATTCATTTCCACCTTCAGAACACCGCTGTCCTTCAGGACGGAACCGGTTTCACACCCTATTTCCAGGGAGTGAACCTGGTCAGAGACGGCAAAACCTCCCGTGAAAATGACTACACGCCGATCCGGGGTGACCGGATATGGCAGGCGTAGATGCTGAACGTCCTCCCCAACGCTTCTCGATGGCTCCGGGCGCTTCTGTTGTTCGCTCTTGTGGCAGCGATGACTGCTTCACTCATCATGGGTGGCGCAGGCCTCCGCGCCTATGCAGGGACGCCCGCGCCGCTGGTATCGACACACGCAGGGACGCCTGCGCCATTGGTATCATGGGTAGCGCGGGCCTCCGCACCTGTGCAGGGTAGGGCGCAGGCGAGGGCGGGGGATCATGGCGCATCCCGGAGGTTCGCCGATTTCGCGCCGCTGTCGGGCCCGGACCCGGGATGGCTGAAATGGGTCGAAGATCCGGTTGGACCTCCGCCGCGGGCTGACGTTACCCTGCTGCCGCGCCAGGGCTGGGGCCGGCCAACGGCAGATCACTTCACTCTTCTTGCGGACGGCCGGCTGACGCACGTCAACGACCTCGACATGTTCATCCACGGCGTCCGGAATCATCCCGAGATGCGCCGGCCACCGACTTTCACCCTGGATGCGCCGGCCTCCGGTCGCTTTGTGGTTGACGTGGCGGAGGTATCCGGCGCGGGCGGCACGCTGGTCATTCGCGTGGATGGCCGAACGGTTCTTACCCGGGCGCTGCCAGGCGGATCGGGCGCGGCCGCGTTCGAAGCGCCCTTTCCCGCCGGACGGCATAACATTCAGGTTGACAACAGCGGCCCGGACTGGATTCGCGTCAAGGATTTCCAAATCACGGACATCCGATCATCGGCGGTCTTTGCCTCGCGCGCCGGCCGGCTGCTTGCCCTCTGGTTCGGCCAGGACGGAAAACCTCTTGCAGCGCCGCCGGATGCGAATCTTGCCGGCCTCCAGGCGCCATTCGTTCGGCTCACGCCGGGCGTTTACCTGGAGCAGGAACTCCGGGCAGAGGTACCGCCGGGCGCGTATCTCTGCGGCATTACCGGGCCCGGCGGTTTTGAGCAAGATCTGACTCTGTCCGTGCCCGGGCCGCGCTGGACCCTCGACCACGCCGCTCTCCCCGCCGGGCGCCCGGTCGATCTCCTTCTCGCGACCGCAGGTGAAGGCACGATTCTGCCCGGTACCGTCGTCGTTTCAATGGACGGCCGGCGGCTGCCATCTTCCGCGGTGACAGCGTCCGGATCTTCCGCTGATAACTCGTCAATCGTGATTCATTTGGGCCCGATCTCACCCGGCGGCCACCGGATGGACGTGAAGGGCGCCGCCGGCCCGGGGGATGCGGGATTGCCGTCGCGCGCGATCCGCGCCGTGTTCCCGCTCTACGCCGGCGGCGGGGACGCGACGCTTCCGCTGGTTTCGTTGGATCAAGAGGGTCGGTTTCGAGCCGGCGGCCGGATTATATATCCCCTCGGCTTTGGCGCCATTCATCTCTTTCAACCCGGGGTAATGTATCCGACTCTCGCCGGCGGCTGGGTGGGATCGGCCTGGATGAACGCAAGCGAGAGCAGTATCAGCGATTGGCTCGCGACGCTGGCGGCGTGCGGTGTCAATGTCGTTCGCATCGGGCTTGACGTGCCGGGCGATGGGATCCAGGGCGATCTCGGTGGAAAGCCGAATCCAAAGATGATCGCGGCGCTCCGGCGATTCCTGTCGATCGCGAGTCGTTACGGCGTCCGGGTTCTTCCAGCTCTCTGGTGGTGGCACTACAGCGTTAATTCATTTTCTGGACTGCCCCCCTACGACCGGTACTTTCATTCCTTTATCGATGGATTGACGAACCCGGGAATGATCGCGCTGCAGGCGAGCTACGCCCGGCAAGTGGTGACTGCATTCCGGGGGGATGGACGGATCTTTGCCTGGGAGGTCATGAACGAAGTAATCCCGGAATGGCAGGGGTCGAGTGACGTCCCGATTCAATGGACGCATACCATCGCCGCGGCGATCCGGGCCGCCGATCCCACACATCTCATCACCATCAGCCCCAATACAAACGACAGCAAAGTCTTTCTTGCATTTGGCGCTGGAGCGGGGGTAGACTTTCTGAATGCCCACATCTATGCCGATGGCCATGCGGATTGCCTGGACTTCGCCATAGATGAAATGCGTCAGAATCGCCGCGCGAAGGTTCCGGTCATACTGGGCGAGGCGGGATACGGCGGCGGTGGGGCGAACGGGATCTCCGGCATTATTAACCCGGTGGACCGGGCGCTGGGCACGCGAGATATCCTCTGGGCTTCGGCCTTAGAGGGCGGTTCCGGCGCTATTGTCTGGGACGGAAACACCGCGGATCCGCGTGAACTGGCCGCTTTCTTCCGCATCCTTAAGACCGCGCCGGAACTCTTCACCGATCCGAGAACGACCGGACCGGGCAGGCTCAAGATTGGACCAGGATACCAGGGCGTCGTGCGAGCGAGCCATTCCGGGCTTGTCATATACCTCGCCAATACGACCCACCGGGATGGAAGCGGCTGCCGCGCGCCCGGCCCGGCTTCACTTGATCTGCAGCTTCCGTTTCATGGAACCGGCGTCCTGTATGATCTCAGTACCGGGCAGCCCATTCGTACTATCAAAGCCGCCGGAACCATCCGGCTCCACGTCCCGCCATCGCGGGACGATTACGCGCTCACGCTGGAGCGTGGGTGAAAGCGGGCGCGAGGTACGCAGACCTTAGTTCCCCTCCGTCTTCCGTTCTCACCCTCACACACACACTCCCACACACACCCACACACACACACACACTCCCACACCCACCGTCCGTCATCCCCCATCACTCGCGATTCTCGAGGCTACAACCTTCTCGATATGGCGGAGGACGTCGGCCGTGCCGTATGGCTTGGTGAAATAGCCGGCCATGTTGTACTGCCGGGCGCGATCGTAATCCTCACGCGCGCCTTTCGCTGTGAAGAAGAGAATCGGTATTTTCTGTAAGTCGGGAGTTTCGCTGAGCCACTTGCAGATTTCCCAGCCATCAATTCCAGGAAGCATAATGTCCAGCAGGAGCAGGTCGGGCGGAGATTCCCGGATCGCCTCCTTCGCCTTCAGGCCGTCCCATTCCTGCACCACCCGGTAGCCGGCCTGCGTGAGGTTGTACTGCATCACCTCGTTCAGTTCTTCGTCGTCTTCGATGATCATAATCGTCACGGCCATACGGTTAAAGCTCCTCCATTTTCTCTGTTTTTTCCTCCTGGCTCCCTCGCGGTGATGAATTTGCAGCTCGAGCCAGATCCGCGCTGCGGATTGGAATCGTCATGGTAAAACGTGTTCCCTCGCCGGGCGCGCTCACCACGCGAATAACACCATCATGCAGCGCCACGATCTGCCTCACGATGGAAAGGCCGAGACCGCTTCCGCCTCCCGTTCGAGAACGAGCGGGGTCTACCCGGTAAAATCGCTCAAAGATCTGGGATAGATGCGCCGCGTCCATTCCCTGTCCATTATCGGCGACTACGGTCACCAGGTTATCATCCTCGCGCCAGGCCGACACGCTCACCGTGCCGCCGGCGGGAGTATAGCGAATCGCGTTGTCCACCAGGTTCAGGAACACCTGCACCAGCCTATCGTGATCGCCGAAGAGAGGCGGGAGTGACTCGGGAATATCGGTGACGAGATTGACAGCTCGGGCGTTCGCCGCGGCGGAAGACGCTGTTGTTACCTCTTCGAGCACTCCATGAAGCGAAACCTCGCTGAGGCGCAGAAAGACGCTCCCGCTCTCGATCTGAGCCAGGTCGAGGAGCTGCGACGCCAGACGGGCCAGCCGATCCGTTTGCGAGACGATGCGCGGCAGGTAGCGGGCAGGGAGTGACGGGTCCCGGTCAGAGTGAACCAGCAGGGTTTCAGCCATACTTCGGATTGCGGCCAGAGGCGTTCGCAGCTCATGGGATACATCCGAAACGTACTGCCGGCGCAGCCCTTCAAGCTCCTGCAGCCGTGCCGCCATCTGGTTGAGGGTCTCGCCAAGATGCTGAATCTCCTCGGTGCCCTCTACCACCACGCGATGATCAAGTGCGCCCGAGGCCAGCGTCTGCGCACTGCGATTCAGTTTCTCAACCGGCCGTACAATCGACTGCGCCAGTCCGAGAGTCAGAGTAATGATCAAGAACGCATAAATAGCAATGCCGGAAATCAACGTCCGTCGAATCACTTTCAGGCCCTGCTGGATTTCCGTCAGGGTATAGGCTACCCGCACGGCGCCTATCACTCTCCCATTGAAAAGAACCGGTTTATTCACGTACATGCTGTCTTCATAGCCAAAATTCGGGTTCTTCCAGACCAGGGAGTTCTCCTTACCCCGCAGCGCCTCCAGAAGACCTGGCTGATTGATCTTCTGCACGTGCTTACCCACGTCGCTGGCCACGGTACCGGCCACGATGACGCCGGTCGGGCTGGCAATCGTGACTCTCATGCTGGAGTAATGTCCCCACCGGGCCACGATATTCGCCAGGTTGGCGCGGTCGGTCGGTCGATTGGGAGGCGCCAGGATTGGCGACGCGAAATCGGCGATAACCGCGGCGCGGGAGCGCACGTCTTCTGAGAGCTGCTGAATGTAAAAATTCCAGAGCAGCGTCCCCAGAATCAGCGCCATCGCCGTGAGCGGTACAATAATCGCGAGCAGACTGCCCGTGATCAATTTCCAGCGGATCGTACGAAACACGCGGCTATCCCGGTAGGAATGGTGGTTCAGGTGAGAAGAGTCACCCTTAGTTTACCCGGTCACTGCACGGCCTAACCTCGACCGCATCCGTTCCACAGGCAGAGACGCTTGCGCTGCTTGCCGTCCAACTCATCCCGCCAACCGCACTCTGAAGTAGACCCACTTCTTGCCCTTGCCGGCGGGGAAGACCCCATCCACGTCGTCAGCGAGAGCGGTTCCGCAGCGGGGGGCCGCGAGCGCAAGGCCAAAGTAGGTGAGGTGGTACCCTTTCAAATCCAGCGGCGTGGGAACGCCCAGTACTGTGCCATCGTCGGACAAAGACGGGTAGACATTGATGACGGATCCACCCTCTCTCGCGCTGAGGATATAAAACCGGCCCCGTCTATCCTGAATTATCCGGCTGTAAGTTCCCCAGGTGAATGGCATTTCCACGTCTTTGATAACCTTGCCCTGGTAAAGTACCGCCTGCCTCGTTCGTTCCTGGTCCCGGGTGCTGGGGCCGCGGATTTCATAAAGTACATGAAGCCGTCCCCGTGTATCCCGGTACGAGTCCCCCTGCGCATTACTGCACTCCACAATAGGAAAGTCACGGCTTGGAGCCTCCTCACGGACCAGCAGCGGTGTCAGCGGAAGCTTCGCCGCATTCGGGGAATTCCAGGAACCGACCGCGTTGAATACATAGTCAAATTGCCCGGGGGGCTTCTGGTAGCCGAGTTCCTTCCAGAGCACGTCGCGCGTGGCCGTCACGGAAAACGCTCCGCTTGCTCCGGGAAGAAGATAAGCGTAGCAATAACGATAATCGGTGGCGGTTTTCTGAAAAGTCCACTTCCCACCCGTTCGAATAGCCCAGCGGAACTCACCCGGCTTCGCGCCCAGAGTTTGCATGATACAGATGTCGCCCCGCGGATCCGTGGCGGCCGCGGCGTAGGGCCACTGGGTCTTCAACCAGTCGCCGGGGATCTCTGCCTCATGAAACTCCCAGTTCCCGCTCTTGTTGGAAAAGCTCCAGATTCGCGGCAGTCCGTCGGGCCACGCGATGACTGAAGGTCTGCCCTCCGGATCTGCCAGCAAATTCACCGGCTCTCGTCCCGAGGGGCCCTGTCCGATGACTTGCCAGCCGGTGGGGGTCCGCTCCGCGAGTCTCCACTGACGCGCGAGTTGTCCCTGTCCGGGAATGGTGTACGCGGTGAAGATGTCCTTCTGGGTTCGTACAATGCGCGCCTGATGCCCTCCCCAATTGTTGCCTCCGGGTCCGTTATCGGCTTTATCGGTGACCAATTCCAGTCTCTCAAGCGCTGCGGTTGGAACGGGATGCGCCGCCGGCTGCGTAGGACTTGAGGCGGTCGATTTTGGAGCGGGGCTGGCGCTGTCAGTAGAGACCGGGCCTGCCAATATAATAGACAAGGTCAGCAGCGTAACGGACTGTAACCGCGGTTGCTGTGCAGGACGCTGATCTGGCATAAAGATTCGCTGCTTTCCTATCGCTCGGCGACCGGGCAATAATTTACCCGTTTGGAGGGCCTGCGGCCGACGGTCCTCCGGGCCAAAACGGCTGCGGCGCGCGAGGCCGATCCCACCGTCTCACCCACACACCCACACACCCACTCACCCACACACCGTCCCACACACCCACACGCCCCCTCCGCGTCCTCACCGCCGGCTCAGGAACCGGTTCCCGGCCTCCACAAATCGCCAGGGGACGATGGCGGCGGCTTCATGGGAGATGCCGATGCGGGGGCGGGTCTCGACGGGCGCGTGCGGACCGGGGCCGGCGGCTATCGTAATCCGGCCGCCGCCGGTCAGGATTTCGCCATCGTATGTGATATCAATGCCAAACGCCTGGCAGAGACGGGCCGGGCCGGAGGTGAGTAAACGGTCGCGGTCTTCGGATACGCCGGGCCGGCGCGCGCGCATCCGCTCTATCCCCCCTAACGGTTCCACAGCCCTGATCAAAACCGCCTCGGCGGTACCCTCCGGCCCGGTGACGCAGTTCAGGCAAAAGTGGAGGCCATAAATCCGGTAGACGTACGCCCGGCCGGGATGCCCGAACATCACGGCATTCCGCTGGGTCTGGCCTCGAAAGCTGTGACTGGCCGGATCGCCGGTGAGATAGGCTTCCGTCTCCACTATCCGGCCTGTGAGGCCCTCGTCGCTCCGTATGAGGAGCTGGCCGATCAGTTCCCGGGCGACGAGGATCGTGGGCCGAAGATAGTAGTTCTGCGGCAGCGGCTCAGCCCTGCGGTCAGCCCTCCGGCGGGGATTCAATGGGTGGCTCCGGGGCCGGTGGACCAGGTGATTCGGCCGGTGTCGATGCGGAGTCTCCAGGAGCCTCAATGGATTCCCGCTCCCGCGATTCTTCAATCAGCTCTTCTTCCTCGGGCGGCGCCATCATCGCCTCTTGCTCCGCCGCCGCTTCCACCGCAGGATCTTCCGTGGTGAAGACTTGAACAACCTCGAGCGCGCGTTCCTGGTACGCGATGGGGACCATGACTTCACCCCAGCAGCCATGATCCAGCCGGAGCAGCGTGCCAAACGTCGGCGCCTGCTCGCTGTGGATATGCGCCGGAATACCGTTGTTCACCAGCGCCCCATGAATCAGGTGCGCCGACATCTCATCTTCCGCCCGGTAGACCGAGACCAGCTTCAAATCATGCTCTGGCCCAAAACGCGTCGGCCGCGCGGCGCAGTCCGGGCAGCCGACAGCGGTATCCGGGTAGTTTTTGCCGCAAGTGGGACAGGTTGCCATCCGCATTCCTCCCTAAAACTGATTCTATATGCTCGTTATGAGCCGCTTTCGCAAGATTGAAACTCCATCGGCGGCGTAAACGTTTTTCAATTGTGAATCCGAAATCGCTCACACCTCGTGAAGTCGGCGGCGGCGCTTCCGACTCGGAACACGGCAGGAGTATCACCCAACACCCATCCCCTAACACCTATCACCTACTCCCCCGTTTTTCAGGCGCCACCAGATAGACAATGCCGCCGGACCCGCCAATCCAGGCGTGGGTGAATTGATCGCGGAGATAGACTCGCCTGACCGAAGCCTCGGAGGGAGCGGCAGGATCGTTGACCACAACATTGCCGGCCGGCGTAAACCCGACCACCACTACAAGATGTCCCCGGCTGCGCGAGATCGGAGCGCCCGCCAGTTCCCCCTTACTGAACCGGATGCTGGTGATGACCGGGTGACCGGCGGCGATTTCATTCTGGACCTGTTCCAGGCACGTAAACCGCGCGACAAACGAGGGACAGCCGCAGCTTCCAGCGTAGGCGGTATTGAGGGGCCAGTTCCCATACATGTCGGATGCCGTGTCGTGAACTCCGCGAACCGCGTCCAGCGGCTGACAGGCGACGCCGCAGTAGCGCAGCACCATCGAGAGTGAGGTGGGACTGCAGATGGATCCGGGATTGCTGCATGCCTGTACCATTTGCGATGAGGGCGGCACAGGCAGCGTTCGCGCCCATCCATCGACCAGCGCCGGAGGCGCCGGCGCCGGCGCCGCCGGATTCTCCCAGCAGAGGGACGCCAGGGTGAGCCGGGCGACAGCGTCGCCGGCGCCCGTAAACCGAACCCGCATCTGCGCGGCGTTCGCGGGCGCATTCAGCCTGAGCGTGTCCACGTCCACGTCGCCATCAGCGTCTTTCTGATGGTCGACACTGCTTCCCGTTCCCGGCCCCGCCCACCGGCCCATAATATACCAGTTGGTCCAGCGATCGCCGATCCGGGCGCGCACGTCCGCTTCTATACTGGTTCCTGGCGGTGTATCGGCGTTCCACGACGCGACCAGGTTGGAGAAGGGATGGCCGGTCTCCACTTCGGGGCTGGCTGCCGCGGCGGTTCCGGCGTCCGGCGTTACACCCGCCGCGCTCGCCGCGCACCGATCCAGCGTCCAGCCAGTCCAATCGGCATGAGTGATCCAGACGCCGCACCGGGCGTTCGGGGGGTATAGAAAATGGCTTTCAGAGGTCATCGGGCTGGCACTCGCTCCACAAGAAAAGAATAGCACGCCGAGTAGAATTAACGCTGAGATGAACACGGATGATGAAACCTTTCAAGCTGCCCTACCGGGTGGCGTTGGCAGGCGGTCTGTCTGCGGCAGCCGTCGGACTGATCGTGGGAACCCTCTGGAGCACGGCGCGCCGGATCGGCGGGAAGACACCGCTTTCCCCCGGCGCGTTGGCCGGCGGGGCAATCGTGACCGGGATCAGTTTCGCCGTGCGCTACTACTGGCCCCTTCAGCGTCGACTCGGTTCAGCGGCCGTCTACCTCACTTTTGACGATGGACCGGATCCCGAAGTCACGCCGATTATTCTCGACGCGCTGGCTGAGTATCATGGACACGGAACCTTCTTCGTTCTTGGCGCGAGCGTCGAAAAGCATCCTGACCTGACCGCTCGGATCGAGCGCGAAGGGCATACCATCGGAATCCACGGTTATCACCATCACGCAGTGACCCTACAGGCGCCTCGAACCATCGGCCGCGACCTGGATCAGACTCTGGCGGCGTTTCGGGCCGCCGGCGCTTCGGGTCTGATAAGGCTGTACCGGCCGCCTTATCTGCTGCGCGGTCCCGGTCTGGGAACAGCGCTGCGCGCGCGCGGCCTCCGGATGACGCTTCTCACGCTGGACAGTCATGACTACCTGAGCCGTTCGCCCGATCCTATTCGCCAACGACTCGCCGAACGCCTGCAAGCAGGCGATATTGTCGTATTGCACGACGAGGGTGAAACCGGCCGCGCTACCGCCGCCGCCATTCGCGGGATTCTGAAGGATATGGAACAGAAGGGCCTGCGGTCCCGCGCGCTTTGAATGGTTTCGCGGCTCATTTCTTCGGGCCCGGTTCCGTGCCGCTCTTCGCGGCCGGAATGTTCTTTGGAGTCGGCGCCGGGCTGTCCTTGACAACCGGTTTTGGCGCCATATTCAGCCGCACCAGAGCCGTTTTGGCGCCAATGTCCTGCGGGTTCTGCGTGAGAGCGGCCTCGTATTCGCGCCGGGCGCCTTCGAGATCGCCCGATGCTTTGAGAGCGTCGCCGAGCTGATCGTGATAGAGGCCGGCAATTGACCCTTCGAGCGGTTTCTTGAGCAGATCGCGGTACAGGGCAATCCGCTTTTGAACGGCGTCGGGGCCGGTGAAGAGCCGGCTCAGGTGGAAGGCATCGGTGGAATCGGCCGGGTCAATAGTAAGAATCGTCCGGAGGATCTGCGTCTCCTCAGCCTCATTGCCGGGCTTTTGCTCCAACATCCGGAGCAGCGCTGCCTGAAACTGAAGATTCTGCGGCGCCATTTTGGCTGCAGCCCGGAAGTCGGCCAGAGCAGCGTCGTGCTGCCCTAGTCGCTCCTCAGTCTGCCCCTGCCATTCTTGAAGTCGTGCGTCGTTCGGATCGGCCGAGGCGAGCCGCTGGTATATCTTGAGCGCGTCCGCCCATTTATACTGAGCGGAATAGGCGTTCGCGAGCGCGATACTCGCCGCCTTGTTTTCGGGATGCGCCGCCGCGATCTGCGTGTAGAGATCGGTTAGCCACGGAGCAGTGGTTCCGGCGGCCCGCACGGCGTCGAAGATGCGCTCGGCGTCGGGAGATTTCAGGTGATCTTCAAGGAAGGCCTGAACGGTTTTCTGCTCGGCTTCCTGACCGTGCAGCTTCCCGTTAAGCCGCATAAACGCGGCGAGCGCCGTGCCATTATCCGGCTGCAGATCTACGACGTGGGTGTAGCGTTCGAGCGCCGCGGCCGGCTGATTCTGAAGCTCATCCAACTGCGCCGATCCCAGCAGCAGCGGGGTCGAGTCGGGCAGTGACTTCAAGGCTTCGCCGTACACTTGCGCCGCTTCCGCGTAATGCGCCGTGCCCTGTTTTTTATACAGCGTCGCCAGCGACTCGACGAGGTACGGTAGATAGCCCCGGACCGACTGTCCCTCGGGAGTCGTCGTGCTCGCCGCCTCGGCGGTGTGGATCATCTCCTGATAAACCGGCGCTGGATCTCGCGGGGGATGAACTTGCTGGTAAAGCGAAATGAGCTGCGTGCCCGCAAAGAACCACGAAGGGCCCGACGATTGCTTCATCACCTTTTCCACGTAAGGGATCGCGTCCGCCGGGCTCGTCCTTTGTAGCAGCAGGGAGATCCCCTGCAGCGCCGCAAGATTATTTGGATCGGCTTTCAGCGCCGCCTCGTAATCTTTACGCGCCTCCGCAGCCGAAGACGGCGACTCGGAGAGCACCGACGCGAGCTTGATGAGGGCCGGGGCGTTGTCCGGCTGCAGCGTCAAGTAATGTTTCAATGTGACGATGGCGTCGGGGTCCTGGTTCGCCTGGATCTGGATATTGGCCAGCGCAATCCAGCCCGCGGCGTCGTGTGGATTCAACGCCGCAGCCTGCTTCGCCACCCGGATGGCGTCTTTCCAATTCTTGGCCCGGGCGTAGACTGCCACAAGGCGGTTCATCGCCTCCGGATCCGCCGGCTTGAGCTTTATCAGGGCCTCGTACTGCGCCGCTGCGCCGCTGTTATCGCCGGTCACTTCATCGATGTACGCCAGGCCGGCGTAATTGCCCGGGTTCTTTGGATCCAGTTTCTCGGCTTGCTCATAGAGCGCCCGGGCTTTCGGGATCAGCGCGGCGTTGGACCGCGTCGAAAGATAGGAGAATGCCAGGTTGGAGAGCGCTCCGGCGTTGTGAGGATCAATCTTCAGGACCGCGGCGAACGAGGTCGACGCCTCGGGATAACGCTTCTGCCTCAGCAGAATGACACCCCGGTTGAACAGAGCTGGAATCGAGTCCGGCTTCAACCGGATCGCCTCGCCGTAGGCATTCAGCGCGGCGTCCGACTGCCCCACCTTCTCCTCGTCGATGGCGAGAGCCATCCAGGCGGCGGGGTTGGTCCCATCGTACTTCACTAAACGCTGATAGGCTTGAACCGCTTGCGCCGTGTGCCCGCTCAGATGATCGTAAATCAGGCCGATATTGGCAAGCGCGGCTTTGCGCTGGGCGGCAGGAAGATTCTCGGGCAGCGCCACGCTTGCCTGAAATTCGTGGAGGGCGTTCACCGTCTGGCCCACCCGGCCGTACATGACCGCCAGGTTGAAATGCGCCAGCGCGTCGTGCGGTGACAACTGCGCATATCGCTTGAGGTAAACGAGCGCGCTCTTGGTATCTCCCGACCGGGACGCCATCGACGCTAAATTGGCGATGGCATCGATATTATCCGGTTCGGCTTTCATTACCGCTTCGAATTCGCGTTTCGCTTCGGCGTGTTTGCCAGCCTCCTCGTACAGGACGCCGAGCCGGAGCTGGGCCGTGGCTCGCAAGTGCGGCGGCGCCGCAGCCTTGCTCGCCTCAATCGCCTGGAGCTGGGTAATGGCTTTCGCCGTCTGGCCGACGCGCAGGTAAAGCACGCTAAGATTGAATCGACCCGGCAGGAAGTCCGGGCGCAGCTTCAGTCCCGCCTCGTAGTCGGAGATGGCGTCCTTTGTGCGGCCCGCCTGCTGCGCTTTGAACGCAGCCACAAAGTCGGTCGTCGCAATATCCAGCCGCTGCGCCATTCCGCCGCCCGACCGGTTCACGGGCGAACCATTCCCAGAATGCTGCGCCCCTGCTGAGCCGCCGCCGGCCCCGGTTAAGACAAGCGCGAGGCCGGCCAGTAGTGGGATGAACCCGCCGCGGGCCAGCGCAGCGCTGTATAACTGTTTCCGTTTTTGAAATGGTGTGGCGTCGGGTCGATTCAAGGGTAAGTCAGGCATAGGATATGGATCAGGTACGATTCAGGATGAAATAAGATTGCTCTATTAAGAAGATCGGTTCGCACGTCCGGGCGTTCCGCTCGATGTCCTGGTAGGGGCGAAGCATTCTTCAGATGCTTCGCCCGCGCCCCTACGGGTTATAATCAAAGGCGACGTTATGCGATGGCCTGATCTCCAGCAGCGGCTTCAAAATCTCCGACAGAGCGCCCGCGATGACGCCGGATTGACGCCGCGCGCCTGGATCTTTATGCTGATCCTGGTGTGCGCTATCTGCTACTGGGTCTTCCTCGCTGAAATGGTCTACTTTGCCGCGGACCTCGTTTCCTCCTCTCTAATGGTGGGGGCCGTTTTTCCGCTCTGTCTGCTTCTCCTGCTCAACGCGCTGCTCTCGTCGCGGCGGCAGCGATCGCTGGTGGCCTTCGCATTTGCTGCGGCGGTGAGCGCGGTCGCCGCCAACGCGGGGACCGCGCTGCCGATTCCGGCGGCCATCGTGATCGGGCTGCTTCTCACCCGGTACTTTCTAAAAGCCTGGAAACGATGCCAGAAAGGCCGGGCCTGGGAACCACTTACCCGCCGCGAGCTGCTGCTCATCTATATTGCCATCACTGTTTCCACCTGGTTCAGCTCGATGGGCGGCGTGGAGTTCCTCGCCTCGGCGATGACCTCTCCATTTTACTTCGCCAATTCCTCGAATGGATGGGGAGACCTCGCGCCGCTCATTCCCCGGTGGATTTCAGTTCGCAATCCCGCGGCGCTCAATCCATTCTTCAACGGGCAGGCAAGCTGGCTCCGGCCTGCCTTCCTCCACGCCTGGGCAATCCCGATTCTCGCCTGGTCGCTCTTTGCCATCTGCTTCTTTGGTTTTGCGCTGGCCGTAAACTCGCTGCTCAGCAAGCAGTGGATTGAGCATGAGCGTCTCACGTTCCCGATTGCCCAGTTCCCCCTCCAGCTTACCCAGGAGGGCCAGCAGCCGGCGCTCTGGCGCAGTCCGCTCTTCTGGCTCGGCGCGATCATAGCCTTCTCCGTGGAGGCGGTGAATGGCATTCACATGATCGTCCCCACCGTTCCGACCATTCCGATTTTGCCCACGGATCTCGGTGGCTTCCTGAACCAGGCGCCCTGGAGCGGCGCCGGCGGCCTCAAAGTGGCCTTCTATCCCTGGATTTTAGGGCTGGTCTACCTGGTTCCACTGGATGTCAGCTTCTCATCGTGGTTCTTCTATCTTTTTGCGCGCCTCGAAGGAGTGGCCGCGGTGGCGCTGGGAGTGCGTGCGCCCGGCGCGGCCGATACCGGCGCGCCGCCCTACCAGATGGACCAGGGCTTTGGCGCGTTTATCGGACTTTCGTTGATCACGCTCTGGG